>JAGOHU010000022.1 GCA_017995975.1 Negativicutes bacterium | reverse complement strand
AGGTCGCAAGAATGCAGGCAAATCTTCAATCGCCACATCCCGTCCGTCCAAAGTACGAACCGTCTTCTGATCTCCCACTCGAGGAAGGGCACTATTTCTCATCATAATCCCTACTTCACTGGTATAGAAGTTATCAATCGTTCCCGGTGAATTTGGAATCGTCAGGGAAGTTTTTAAAGAAACTCCACTTCGAGGACGAGCCTGGCACTCCCAGCGCCAACCTGCTTCATGCCAAGGATGCTCAGGGATTCCCATTTTAAAACCTAATTTAAAAAGAAAAGTTTGACCTGGCATCAGCAAGCAATGATCTCGAGATCGCACATCCATGCCACTATCTCCATCACTCACATAAGAAGGAAGACGTACATCCTCCGACAAAGTTTCGATAATTAATTCACCCATTTGAATTGCTTCCATTTAATGTCCTCCTCAAGTACTTAGGTATATTTCGTAGATTAATCTACTTCCATAATAATCGGTAAAATCATTGGACGACGTTTTGTTTTCTCATACAAAAATTTACCCATAATATCCCGAACTTTAGTTTTAATAACGCCCCAATCTGGGTTTCCTTCGGTTTGAGGCCCATTCATCAAAGCCGACTCAATTCGTTTCTTTCCTTCTTTCATCATCACATCCGCATCACGAACATAGACAAATCCACGAGAAACAAGTTCTGGGCCTCCGACAAATTTTCCAGTTTTCTTACTAATTGCCAAAATCGCAATCAATACACCATCTTGAGAAAGTTGTTTACGATCTCGAAGCACTACGCTTCCTACATCGCCCACACCAAGTCCATCAACAAACACTCGGCCTGCTGGTACTCGACCCATAATAGATCCGCCCCGCTCATTGAATTCAAAAATATTTCCATTTTCACCAATCAAAATATTTTCTTCTTGAATTCCTGTAGCAATCGCAAGCTCTGCGTGTTTCTTAAGCATTCTATATTCTCCGTGAACCGGAATAAAATACTTAGGTCGTACCAAGTTGAGCATCATTTTCAGCTCTTCTTGGCTTGCATGACCCGATACATGGATTCCCTCAGATTTGTCATAAATTACCTGAGCTCCTTTTTTCAGCAAAGAGTTGATGGTTTTAGAAACCAATTTCTCATTACCTGGAATCGGAGTCGCCGAAATAATAACCGTATCTCCAGGCCCAATATCAATTTTACGATGATCCCCTGCAGCCATTCTCGATAAAGCCGCAAGAGGCTCTCCTTGGCTACCTGTAGTAATAACCATCACTCGATTGGCTGGCAAGCGACCAATGTCATCAACATCAATCAACAATCCCTCTGGAACAATCAAATAACCCAATTCTTGAGCAATCGCAAAAACATTTACCATGCTCCGCCCTTGAATCGCTACTTTTCGACCATGCTTAAAAGCCGCATCCACTGTTTGTTGAAGTCTTGGAATACTGGAAGCAAAAGTAGCCAATACAATTCGGCCATTTGCCTCACCAATTTTTTTATCCAGCACTGCTCCTACCGTTTTTTCTGATGGAGTATAGCCTGGTCGTTCTGCATTAGTACTATCCGATAAAAGAGCTAATACTCCTTCATCTCCAAGAGCAGCATAACGGTGTAAATCGATCAATTTTCCATCAACTGGAGTCTGATCAATCTTAAAGTCTCCTGTATGAATAATCGTCCCTACTGGAGTTTTGATCGCTAATCCTACTGTATCTGAAATCGAATGACAACCTCGAATAAATTCTACTTTAAAAGAAGTACTAATCTTAATTTCATCTCCTGCTTGTACAGGAACTAAATTATAATCACTCACTCGGTTTTCTCGAAGTCTTCCCTCAGCCAAGCCAAGAGACAAACGAGTCCCAAACACAGGTACATTAATTTCTTTCAAGAAATAAGACAATCCACCAATATGATCCTCATGTCCATGAGTCAAAACTACCGCTTTCACTTTATCCTTATTTTCAATCAAATAAGTGATATCATTTAGCACATAATCAATACCCAAAAGTTCCTCATCTGGGAAAGCCATCCCCGCATCCACCACAATGATGTCATCGTCATAACGAACCGCCATCATATTTTTACCAATCTCACCAAGTCCACCCAAAGGGATTAACTGTAACGCTGAATTTTTACCTTTTACTATTTTTTCTTTCACTTTTTCCTCCTATAAATTAGGTTTATTTATTTATTATTTCAAACCCATATTAAGTTCAATACAGATACACCCCAAAAACATAAAAAAACCGCTTGCGCGGTTTTCAAAAAGATTCGATTAAACAACAACAAGTAAAAATAAATCCTCTGCTCCAGTGATACCAAAGCAATAAGAATCTTTCTTTTCACCTTTATTTACTTTTATCTTTTCACTGAAAGCCAATCCACTTTCCCGTCATGAAAAGACGATAAATCGCATCCGTACAAAACCATCACCTCTATAATACCTTAAAAACCTTAGAAAAGTCAACTTTGTTTCAAAAATTCATATTTCGATCACTTCTTAAAGGATTTCCTCAAAAAAAATCGAATTTATCTCAAGTGGTATCATTCATATTTCTAAATCACATCATAAAGGAGTAAATAAAACATGAAGCTTTTTCTAAGACGTTTCTCTGATCTATCTCTAGATCAGCTTTACCAAATAATTAAGCTCCGGAATAAAGTTTTTATTATTGAGCAAAATTGTCCTTTCCTCGATCTGGATGATCAAGACCAAGGAGCCTTTCACCTCTTTCTACAACATCAAAGCCGCTTCATTGGCTACATCAGAGTAAATCCCCTAGAAATGGACTTCTCAATCGTAAAATTAAGCCGCTTTTGCTTGCTGGCCGAATATCGGGACAAAGACCTTGGTAAAGACATGCTTAAATTTATTCTCACCCATGCAGAGAAAAATTGGCGTAGCCAAGAAATTCAAATTAGCGCCCAAGAATACCTAGAGGGCTTCTATCAAAAATTTGGCTTTATTGCCTGCTCAGAAGCTTACGAAATTGATGGAATCCTTCACCTAAATATGAAAAAATCTTTTGCCGCCAATAAATAACAATATAATATTAGTCATACCTTTTTAAAAAAATCTATTCCCAATTAACATCTAAAAATCCCACTTTGTTGCACCTAAGCATAAAACAAAGTGGGATTTTTTATCATTTCAATCGAGAGCCCAAAGTTTCAGCTGTAAATACTGCCATCACTGCTTTCAAAAAATCAATTGGCAGAAAAATAGATAAAATCTTAATTGTTTTTATAAATTCTGTCTGAGTCACCACAGAAAATTGCAACATTCCACAAAAATGAATCAAAAAAACTCCAGCTAACGTAATCAAATAAAGAATTCCATATTTTCTAATCCCTACACTCTCACCAGAAACAAATTTTTTCAAATAAGGAATTAAAACTGAGACCCCAATAAAACCAAAAATATAGCCCCCTGTATTTCCAATAAGAACCCCAGGACCACCACTAAAATTCGCAAAGATCGGGATTCCAATCGTCCCAAGCAAAACATAAAGAAAAATACTCCAAAAAGCAATTTTTCTACTGGCAAGTAAACAAATCAAATAAACTCCAAAGGTCTGAAGAGTCAAAGGAATTCCAAAGAAAAAAGGAAATGAAATTTGAGCAAGAATAGATAAAATTGCAGTCAAAACAGCAATTCGAGTCATATCAAAAATAGAAAGTCTTGGCTGGGCCGTTGATTCATAATTCATAAAAAAGATATCATCCTCTCCCTCTTTTTCCTATATTATCAACGCTTTTCACTATATTGTCAACCAATAAAAATTTTAAAGTCGACAATCATTTACTCCTAATTTTTATTCTTATAAAATAAAAAGAGCCTTGAAATCATTGTTTCAAGGCTCTTTAAAATTAAATATCTAAGTTTCGAACATTCAAAGCATTTCTATCGATAAAGTCTCGACGAGGCTCTACTTTATCGCCCATCAATTCATTAAAGATTCGATCCGCTTCCATCGCATCCTCTACCTCAACTCGCAAAAGAGTTCGAGTTTCAGGATTCATTGTGGTCTCCCAAAGTTGATCGGGATTCATTTCTCCAAGACCTTTATAACGTTGGATTCCAATACCTTCTCGGCCGATCTCTTCCAGCTTTTGATCCATTTCTTTATCACTGTATATATACCAGCTTTGTCGGCCTTTTTTCAATAAATAAAGTGGTGGTTGAGCAATATACACTTTTCCTTCATCCACAAAAGCTTTCATATAACGATAAAGGAAAGTCAGGAGTAGAGTACGAATATGAGCACCGTCTACGTCCGCATCAGTCATGATAATAATTCGACCATAACGCCGTTTTTCAATATCGAAATCGTTTCCAATTCCACTACCAAAAGCAGTAATCATAGCACGAATCTCATCATTCGAAAGAATCTTATCAAGACGAGCTTTCTCTACGTTCAAAATTTTTCCTTTTAGTGGCAGAATGGCTTGGAATTGACGATCCCGGCCTTGCTTAGCGCTTCCGCCCGCGCTATCTCCTTCTACAATATAAATTTCAGTATTTACATTGTCTTTCAGAGAACAGTCTGCCAATTTACCTGGCAATGCACTCACTTCAAGAGCATTTTTACGACGAGTTAATTCTCGGGCCCGCTTTGCAGCTTCTCGAGCTCTAGAGGCAGTAATGGCTTTCTCAACGATTTTTTTACCTACTGCAGGATTTTCTTCGAAGAAAGTATCTAAATATTCATTTAAAATTCCTTCGACAATTCCTCGAATTTCACCATTACCAAGCTTTGTTTTCGTTTGTCCCTCAAATTGAGGTTCTGTCAGCTTTACAGAAATAACTGTTGTGAGACCTTCCCGGACATCATCACCACTTAAGTTATCTTCATTATCTTTTAAAATACCCGCTTTTCGGGCATACTCATTGATTGATCGAGTCAATCCAGATTTAAAGCCTGCAAGGTGAGTCCCACCTTCATGAGTATTAATATTATTGGCAAAAGCAAAAGTTGTTTCCGTATAACCGGTATTATACTGCAAACAGACTTCCACAACCGTAGTATCTCTACTTCCTTCTACATACAAAGGATCATGAAAAGGATCTTTATTTTTGTTGAGCATTTCAACAAAAGAAATAATCCCACCATCGAAATGGAAACTTTCTTCTTTTTCTTGCTCTGAACGAACATCCTTTAAAACAATGGTAAGTCCTTTATTTAAAAAGGCCAATTCTCTCAAACGATTACGAAGTACATCATAATGATAAACCGTTTCTTCAAAAATCGTAGCATCTGGTTTAAAAGATACAGTTGTCCCAGAGCGGCTTGCAGTCCCAATTTCATGAAGAGGAATTACCGTATCTCCTCTTTCAAATTTGATTTCATAAAGTTTGCCTTCTCTAGCAACTTCTACCCGCAACCAATCACTCAGAGCATTTACTACAGTAACCCCAACTCCATGAAGTCCACCAGAGACTTTATAGCCTCCACCACCAAATTTTCCTCCTGCATGAAGAACGGTCATAATCACTTCAACCGCTGGTCTCCCAGTTTCGTGCATATCTACTGGAATACCTCGGCCATTATCTTGAACTGTAATTGTATCCCCTTCGCCAATCGTGACAGTTACCTGATCACAATATCCAGCTAAAGCTTCATCAATTGCATTATCTACCACTTCGTAAACTAAATGATGAAGTCCACGACTGGTAGTAGTGCCGATATACATCCCTGGACGCTTTCGAACTGCTTCCAGACCTTCTAAAACCTGAATCTGACTCGCACCATAATCAGTTGTACCCTTAACTCCCTGTTCGCTCATGGATATCCTCCCATTTTTTACTCTATCTTATATATTATACTATAAAAGTCATTTCATTTTCTAATTTATTTTAAGATTTTGGTCTATATTTAAAAATATAAGAACTAGCCTTATGAATTTGTTCCCAAATACGCAAGATTCTTTCATCTTCCCAAATCTCTATTTCTTGATGACTTACAAGCATAGCAGCCTTCAAACCAATCAAAGAAACTTCTTGTCCTTTTTTTATTTGCTTCTTCCACTGATTTAGTAAATTCTTTCGACCAATTAAAAATTCTTTTTGAGTAATCGGAATCATATCTCGCAAAGCCTCAAAAGTTAGAGTAGGAAATTCAGCAAGAATATCTTGAATTTTCTTTATTTCTTCATTTCGAACTTCTCTTTGAATTCGGCTCCAAACAGTTTTAATTATCTCTTCATCTAGATCAAAAGGTTTTTTTCCCGTCAGAAGCATTACTAGAGTAAGACCACTAGAAGACATTTCTTCACCAGGCAATACTTTTTTTGATAAATCACCAATCATCAAATTGCGAACTTCTTTAATTTCTAGCAAAGAATAATTTTCTGATTCTGCAATTTCTTTCGGCTTCAACCAGGGATTAGCCAATAAAAATTGCCTAATTTGATCTTTTCTTTTTTCTTTTTCTACTTTTTCACAAACTGTGCAATAAGAGTCAGTTGACTCAATAAAGATATTACATATCTTACATTTTGGTTTATTTTCTCTTTGATTCCTTTTTTCTCTAGCTCGATAAGTTGCCATTGCTTTCACTATTTTTTTACTCAATTCTTCATTTTCAATTCGAATTGATTTAGCAGCACCCCATGAAAAATCATCATTATCTAAAACAAGAGGAATCGATTTTACTACCACTTCTTCATCTAATCGAAAACTTTGAAAATCATCTCTTTTGGCCAAAACTCGAAGTTTTTGAATTCGAGTTCCTTTTTCGCCCCACCACTCATTAATTTTTGCAACAATCATAGAACTCATCAATGTAATATTTTGAAGCCATCCACCAGGCTCAGCATAGACTATTAGTTCTTTGCCTTCTAATCGAATTGGAGCACTATGACCAGCAATTGATTTTCCAACAATTGTAGGCCAATCAATCATCAATTTTCTAACTTTTAACTTTTCTTGGTTTTCTTTTTTTCCTAACGAAGCAACTAATAAACCTTGAATTTGATCTAATCCTTTTTCATTCATTTATTAGCCCCCTTTGATTACCGGATAATAACGAGCTGAAAATTCGTTAACTTCTTCTGTGCCAGTCACAAAAGTTTGAATTTTTCCTTCTACATGATCAAGTAACGCTTTTCTTCTTTCTTGATCTAATTCACTCAATAAATCATCTAATAACAAAATAGGATATTGACCTTTTTCTTGATAAAGATATTCAATTTCTCCCAGCTTTAATGCCACAATTCCAGTTCGCTGTTGTCCTTGAGAAGCAAATTTCCTCATATCTCTGCCATTCAATAAAAAACGAATTTCATCTCGATGAGGTCCCAAAGAAGTAGATAATCTCTCAATATCTTGCTTTCGAGAATCGACAAGCATTTGATAAATCGTTTCTTTTGTAATTTCTTGTTCAATTTCTTTACCAAAAGGCAAATAATCAATCAAAAAGTCTTCATCTTCACCAGCAATTTTATGATAATAAAAATTACCTTGGTCACTCATCTTTTGGATTGATTCTTTACGTTTTTGAATGAGCTCAAAACCAAAACTAGCTAGTTGAATATCCCAAGGGTCTAAATTATTTCCATTTCCCCTTTGCTCTCGTTCTAGCCGTAAAAGGCCATTTCTCTGCCTGAGAGTACGATAATAATGAAGAAGAGAACGAAAATAACTTCTCGAACCTTGAGATAATTCACTATCAATAAAACTTCTACGTTGAGCTGGTGGACCTTTCATCAATTGCAAATCGTCAGGCATAAATAACACTACTGCCAATTCGCCAATTAATTCTCTACGGCTCGTTTCTTGATAATCTAACGAGAAACGACTTGACCTACCTGCAATATCTACACCAATCCGATGCATTACTTCTTTACGAACAAATTCAAGCTCAATTTGAGAAGATTCTTCCCCCCAATGGATCAAATCTCTTTCATCGCGAGTCCGAAAAGATCTGCCAAAGGCGGATAAGTAAATAGCTTCTAAAATATTAGTTTTTCCAGCTCCATTTTGCCCATAAAAGAAATGGACTCCCGATTCAAAATTCATTTCGAACCGAGAGTAACTTCTAAAATTCTTTAATTGTAAGGATTTGACCTGCATTGCTGGCCTAGCTCCTTTACTCTATATTATTTTCTTACTGGGGTCACAATATACAAATAACCAGCTTCTTGTTCTGGTTTAATTAAAAGAGGGGTTAAAGGACCATTAGTACTTCCTTTGAAAGATTCACCATCAATATGTTTTAAAATATCCATCAAGTAACGAACATTAAAACCAAGTTCCATCTCGTCTCCCTCAACAGCTGCGGCAACACTTTCTACCGAATCTCCTACATCAAGGTTTCGGGAAGCAATTACCAATTGCTCTGATTCTACTTTGATTCGAACCACATTATAATCTCCCTCTCGGAGAATTAATGAAACTCGATCAACTGCTGAAAGAGCATCTGATATTTTTGCAGTAAAACGAGTAGTACCTTCTTCTGGAATTACTTTACGATAATCGGGAAATTGCCCTTCAATCAAGCGGCAAGTCAAATAAGTTTTTCCAAAACTACAAATAAAAATATTTCTCTGCCAACCGATCATAATATCTTCTGGCACATCTGTATTTAACTGTTTTGCAATTTCTTGAAGAACTCGAGCAGGAATCAATAAGCGTACATGATTGGGCCATTCTTCTTCAAGCTGAATTTCTTTTAAAGCCAATCGATGAGTGTTTGTAGCAACCATTTTCAAAGAGGTTCCTTCAATTTCTAAAAGACCAGCTGTAAAGACAGGACGAGATTCATCCGTACTTGCAGCAAAGATAGTTTTTCGAATCAAATCTCTAAAAACAGAATCTTTAAGATTAATTTTATTTTCTGTATTGAGTTCATTCAAGATTGGGAAATCAGCAGCAGGAATGGTCAATAAAGTAAAATCAGCAGATCCAGATTCAACTTTCACCTTTCGCTCTTCTTCTTGATAAGTAAATTCAACCGTTTCAGAAGGTACTTTTCGAATCAGACTAGTCAAAAAGACTCCAGGAATGAGAACAATCCCTGGTTTCTTTACAGATGCCAAAAACTCAGTACGAATCGAAAGATCATAGTCAGAAGCTTGAACGATGACAGTGCCATCTTCTTTTGCCTCCATGTGAACCCCTGTCAATACTGGTAATGGTGAATGTTTACGAGAGATCGCTCTTTCAACTCGTTGAAGAGCCTCCTGTATATCTTCTTTTCGGCAACTAAATTGCATAAAAATCCTCCTTCCGGATAATCAAACTTAAAAATAAATAAAAATCTCTTTCTATTTTTCATCTTCCCCTAGTGTAACAGGAAAATCTTCCGAGGAAAAGACCTGATTTTTAGCAAGAATTTATTTTGTGGAGACCTTAATAAGAGAGAGAAATTTATATATATAGAGTCGTCCTAGTCATAGGGGCTGTGGATCTGTTGAAAAGTGGTTGTAGCCCATGCTAGGAAGGGGAAGTTAGGGTGGATAGAAAGTGGATAAGATGCAAAAAGGATCCCCAGTTTCCCCAGAAATAGATATCCACAAAATGATTCACATAGAAATTCACAGGAGATCCACATGAAAAATTTTCCTAAAAAAAAGAACTTACTCTCCTTTTTCTCAGAAAATAAGTTCTTTTCTACTAATTTTTTTCCATTTTCCCCATTAATTCGAGGAGTACTTGGTCAACTCTTGGATCAATTTCTCTTTGTCGGCCAATTTTTTGACAGGAATGCATTACCGTAGTATGGTCTCTACCACCAAAAGATTCACCAATTTTAGGAAGAGATTGGCTGGTTTGCTCTCTGGTTAGATACATTGCAATTTGCCTTGCAAAGACTAATTGCTGAGTTTTCTTTTTTGAAATCAAATCTTCTACCTTTAAATGAAAATATTCGGCTGTAATTTTTTGAATCTTTTCTAATGTAAGCGGGGTGCTACGATTTTCAGGAAATAATTCGCCTAAAGCTCGAGTGGCTAATTCAATGGTAATGGGCTCATTTCGAACCGAAGCAAAGACATTTACCCGGGTAAGAGCCCCTTCAAGTTCTCGAATATTGGTAGCAATCCGGCTGGCAATTAGTGAAAGAACTTCATCATTTACTACAGAATAATTATCTAATTGAGCTTTTTTTCGTAAAATAGCAATTCGGGTTTCAAAATCTGGAGCCTGAATATCAACAGTTAAACCGCCTTCAAAGCGGCTACGTAGTCGTTCTTCAAGAGAAGCAATCTCTTTTGGAGGTCGGTCACTGGAAATAATAATATGCTTATTTGCTTGATGAAGCGCATTAAAAGTATGAAAAAATTCTTCTTGGGTTCGGTCTTTATTCGATAGAAATTGGATATCATCGACCATTAGCACGTCGACTGAGCGATATTTTGCCCTGAAAGCTTCCGTTGTATTATCTCGGATCGCATTAATCATTTCATTAGTGAATTTTTCACTGGTAATATAAACCACTTTCATATGAGTAAATTTTTCAAGTATTTTATGCCCCATTGCATGCATTAAATGAGTTTTTCCAAGCCCTGAGTCTCCATAAAGAAAAAGAGGATTGTATTGATGTCCTGGATTTTCACAAACTCCAAGGGAAGCAGCATAAGCAAATTGATTGGTTGCACCTACTACAAAAGAATCATAAGTATAGCGAGGATTCAATAAATCTTCAAAAGGCAGTCGACCCCCAATAATTTGGATTGGCTTTCTGATTTCAGGCATCAAATCCTTGACAGCTTTTTGTGAAGAATTTGGATTTTGTTCAATCACTGGAGCTGCCGGTGGAGCTACTGGGGGGATGTCATTATATTGTTGATCTTTAAAAGGTTCAATCAATTCCATTCGAATTGGTTTTCCCATCAAGTCAGATAGGATCATATTAATTCGAGGCGAATAATTTTTTTCAAGCCAAACTCGCAGAATACTGCTATTTCCTTGGGTAGGCAAAGCCAACTGAAATCGATCATCTCCAGTAATTCCAATTGGAAAAAGGTCTCTAAGTCCATCAAAAGCAGACTGGTGCATTTCTTTTCGAAGAGTCTCTAACGTTTTTTCCCATAAAATAAAAACATCCATATATAGTCGTCCTCTCCATAGTGAGTAGCTAATTTTCATAAAGCAATATAAATATAAAATATGTATAAAGTAAGATAAAATTACTATCAGCAATGCCAGTAATTTGGCAGATTCAAAGCAAATAAAATTTCTTATATGCCGTCCCTACATTCTAACAAAAGTAAAAAAAAATCGCAATCATAACAAGGATTAATAATAAATAAGTTGACAGGGAAAAAAAATGTCGGATATAATGTCCTATAGTGTCTAGTGGAGTATCCGCATTTTTAAGTGTGTCTTTACGCCACAAGAATTATAGACAGAGGTTCAGCAAGGGAGGGATCAGGCGTGAAAAGAACTTATCAACCTAGTAAGAATTATCGCAAAAAAACTCACGGTTTTCGTCAAAGAATGAAAACTAGAGGTGGCCAGATGGTGCTTAAGTCCCGTCGGGCGAAAGGACGAAAACGTCTCAGCGCATAATTGGGAGTTTAAGAACGGAGGAGGGTTGGCCGCAAGGTCACCCTTTTTTGTTTTTCTAGGGATTTTGCCAGGAGGAATGGTTTTGAATAAAAAATTTGCATTGCCAAAATCAACCCGTTTAGGCAGTAATCGGGATTTTCAAAAAGTATACCAGGACGGTCGATCGATTGCAGGTCGATATTTAGTACTTTATTGGCGAAAAAATGAAAAAGACCAAGCGATGGTTGGCTTTGCTGCAGGGAAAAAGCTAGGGCCTGCGGTGATTCGAAATCGATTGAAAAGAATTATGCGAGAGGCTTGGCGATTACACCCGGAAAAAAGACCTACTGGATATGATTTAATATTGGTAGCCCGAAAGTCTTTAGTAGGAAAAACCTTCTTTGAGGCCGAAAAAGGAATGATGGAAGTACTTCAGAGGAGTAACCTTATCCCAAAAGGAGAAGAGTAAGGTGAGCAAAAAGCTGTCTCTTTATATCCTTATGATTTATCAAAAATATTTATCTCCTTTAAAAGGGCCTAGTTGTCGTTTTTACCCGACTTGTTCGACTTATGCGATAGAAGCGATTGAAAAATATGGCTTTTTTAAAGGTTGGAAATTAGGAATTATTCGAATTTTAAAATGTCATCCTTGGCATCTGAGTGGGTATGATCCTGTACCAGATGAAGTAAATAAAAAATAAAAATGAAAGCGGGAGTGAAACTAACGTGTGGGAAACAATAATGGGTTTTTTCGATCTGGTCTTAGTGGGACCGATGAAATTTTTTCTATCTAGTTTTTATAAACTAACTGAAATTTTAGGTTTTCCGAGTTATGGTTTAGCGATTATTATATTTACAATTGTTTTGAAATTTGTGTTATATCCTTTGACAGTAAAACAAATTGAAGGCATGAAAAAGATGCAGGATCTTCAACCTAAAATGAAAGCAATTCAAGATCGTTATAAAGATAACAAAGAAATGCAACAGCAAAAAATGATGGAATTTTATCGGGAAAATAATTTTAATCCTCTAGGTGGTTGTCTTCCATTATTGGTTCAAATGCCGATTTTGATTTCTATTTTTTATGCAATTCGAGCTTTTCAATATCATGTCACTCCGTCATTTTTATATTTGGCAGATATTTCTTTGCCAGACCCAATGTATATTTTGCCAGTTCTCTCAGCAGCTACCACTTGGTACAGCACAAAGCAAAGTCAATCAAGCCAACCATCCGAAGGAGTAGCAGCTCAACAACAAAAAATTATGCTGATGTTCATGCCGGTCTTTATCGGTTATATTAGCTTAAGTTTTCCAGCTGGTTTGGTACTTTATTGGGTGACCAGTAACTTAATGCAGATTCTACAACAATGGTGGCTTATGCGGAAGCCAGCTCAAGCAAATTAATATAAGTAAGTAGTATAAGTTTAGTCTGAGGAGGTCATCTACATGGATAAATGGCAAGGTACCGGACAATCGATTGAAGAAGCAATTGAAAAAGGCTTAAAAGAACTGAAAATATCAAAAGATGAAGCAGAGATTAAAGTAATTCAAGAACCGTCTAAGGGCTTTTTTGGATTCGGGAAAAAAATGGCAGAGGTTGAAATTAAAAAAATTCAAGAAGAAGATTTATTAGGGTCTTTGAAAATGTCATTGAATGATTCAATTCAAGAAAAGAAAGAATCAGATCGACCGATTCGCAGAGAAAAATCTTTTCACGAAGCCGACTGTAGAAAAGCTGAAATTACTGATGAATCAATAGCTATTGCGGTAAAATTTGTAGAAGAAGTTTCTCGTCAAATGGGAGCAGTTGTCACCATCCAAGCTGAGAAAAGAGACGAAGAAATTTTTATTTCAATCGAAGGAGATACTCAAGGTATTTTAATTGGTAAACATGGTAGAACCTTAGATGCTCTTCAATATCTGACTGGACTGGCAGTACACAAGGCCGTAGAAGGTCGAATTCGAGTAGTTGTCGATGTAGAGGGCTATAGAGAGCGCCGCAAAGCTACATTGGAAAATTTGGCTACTCGGTACGCAAATCAGGCAGTCGAACGAGGTAGCAAAGTAGTACTCGAACCAATGAATCCTCAGGAGCGCCGTTTGATCCATGTTGCTCTTCAAGAAGATGATCGGGTTTACACTGAGTCGGAGGGGGAAGAGCCTTTTCGAAAACTGGTGATTATTCCAAAAAATTTATCCAATGACTTTGTCATTTATGTAGAAAAATTTCAGCGCCGTTTTAATGATCGCCCTCAAGGTGGAGATCGACCACGTCGTCGTTGATAAAATCCCGGCCTGATAAAGGTCGGGATTTTTCATAGAAAGGGAAAGAGTATGAAAGAAGAAACGATTGTAGCCATTGGAACAGCCATGGGTGAAGGTAGTATTGGGATTTTAAGACTTTCTGGCCCTCAGGCTCTTGTGGCTGGGCAGACGATCTTTAGTTCGGCAAAGGAGAATACAATAGCCAAGCCAGAGCCGCGAAAATTGATATATGGAAAAATCAGAGACCCAAGGTCGGGAGAATATATTGATGAGGCTCTTTTTGTTTATATGCCTGGCCCTCATTCCTATACTGCTGAAGATGTAGTAGAGCTTCACTTGCATGGTAGCACTCAATCTCTCCAACTTACTTTAGGGATTTTATTAGAAATTCAAGGAATCCGCTTAGCAGAGCCAGGAGAATTTACCCAGCGAGCCTTTTTAAATGGTCGCTTGGATTTATCTCAAGCTGAAGCAGTGATTGATGTGATTCGGTCTCGAACGGATCGTTCTCTAAAAGCTGCAGTGGGTCAATTGGCAGGTGGCTTGGCATCAAAGATTAATGAAATTTCCAATCCTTTGCTTGATTTAATTGCTCGGCTCGAAGTGGTGATTGAATATCCAGAAGATTCTTTGGAAGAGACCGAGCTTCCTAAAATTCGTCGGGAGCTTGAAAATAGCTTGCAAGAAGTAGAAAAACTTCGTAAATCTGGGCGAGAAGGAAAGATACTTCGGGAAGGCTTGATGACAGCAATCATTGGGCTACCTAATGTTGGGAAATCGAGTCTTTTAAATCGATTAGTGGGGGAAGAACGAGCGATTGTGACCGATGTTCCAGGGACAACTCGAGATATGATCGAAGAATACTTTTCTTTGGGAGGAATTCCTCTAAAATTAGTTGATACAGCGGGAATACGAGAAACCGGTGACAAGGTAGAGAAAATAGGGGTGGAACGTAGCCGTAAAGCTTTGGAAGAAGCCCAATTTATTTTAATGGTGTTAGATGGGTCTCGAGATTTGCAAGCCGAAGAGGTGTTACTTCTCAAGCAATGTAATCCGGATCAAACACTTATTTTGGTCAATAAATCGGATATTTTGGCAAGTAAAGACGAAGTGAAAAGTAAACTGGAGAAAGAAGGATTCAATGGGCCGATGATCTTTATCTCAGCTGAGACTGGCGAGGGGATAGAAGAGCTA
>JAGOHU010000148.1 GCA_017995975.1 Negativicutes bacterium | reverse complement strand
TGATTAAACATTGGGATCTGCCAAAACAGCAATTCCAGGTAGAATTTTACCTTCTAAAAATTCTAATGAAGCTCCGCCCCCAGTAGAGATATGGTCGATCTTGTTGGCCAAGCCAGCTTTTTCGATAGCCGCTACCGAATCTCCGCCCCCTACGATCGTAGTGGCTTCTTTCAGCTCTGCTAAAGTATGAGCCAAAGCCATCGTCCCGCCAGCGAAGTTCGGCATCTCAAAGACTCCCATTGGGCCATTCCAGACCACAGTTTTACTCGTTTTCAAAGCTTCTTGGAATTTCTTTACCGACTCAGGGCCGATATCCAGTGCCATCCAGCCTTCTGGTACTTCTGCCGCCTTCACTACTTTGAAATTTGCATCCGCTGCAAAACGATCAGCCACCACAAAGTCAACAGGCAACAAGAAGGAAATCCCTCTCTCGGTGGCCTTCTCCAAAAGCTCTCGAGCCAAGTCAGCTTTATCAGTCTCCACTAAAGAAGCTCCCATATTGTAGCCTTGAGCCGCCAAGAAAGTATTGGCCATCCCGCCGCCAATGATCAGAACATCCACAGTTTCCATCAAATTTTTAATGACCCCAATTTTATCCGAAACCTTGGCTCCCCCAATAATCGCGGTGAAAGGTCGCTCTGGATTGGCCAGTGCTTTTCCTAAAAATTTAATTTCTTTTTCCACCAAGAGTCCTGCCACCATAGGCATGAATTTAGAGATTCCCTCCACCGAAGCATGAGCCCGATGAGAAACGCCAAACGCATCATTCACAGCAAGATCTGCAAGCTTGGCCAGCTGCTGACAAAAAGCAGGATCATTTTTTTCCTCTTCCGAATGAAAACGAAGATTTTCAAGCAAAAGAACTTCCCCTTGATGCAAATTTGCCACAGCTCCCTCAGCCACTTCACCTACACAATCTTCTGCAAACTTCACCGGCTTATCCAAGAGGCTTGCCAGTCGATCTGCGATCGGTTGCAACGTATAGGCCAGATTCACTTCACCTTTAGGACGTCCCAGATGGCTCATCAAAATAACCGAAGCTCCTTTTTGGAGAAGCTTGTGAATGGTCGGAAGAGTCGCACGGATCCGAGTATCGTCCGTAATATTTCCCTCTTTATCCTGAGGCACATTATAGTCTACCCGCACCAGCACCTTCTTGCCTGCCACATCCACATCTTGAATCGTTTTTTTCATTTCCTCATCGCTCCTTCTCCTAAACAATGGCCATACCTGAAAATAGGAAAGAGAAAGAGCATCCAAGACGCCCTTTCTACTTTAGCTATTTCAATTAAATTCCTTTTTTACCCATGAATACAGCCAGGTCAACCACTCGGTTGGAATAGCCCCACTCATTGTCATACCAAGAGACGACCTTCACCATATTACCATCAATCACCATAGTAGAAAGACCATCTACGATCGAAGAATGTGGGTTGCCGTTATAATCTTTCGATACCAAAGGCTCATTCGAGAAATCAAGGATTCCTTTCATTGGGCCTGCGGCAGCAGTTTTCAAAGCATCATTGATTTCTTCTGCAGTCACTGATTTATCCAGCTCAGCTACCAAGTCAGTTACCGATACATTTGGGGTCGGTACCCGGAGTGAGAAGCCGTTCAATTTTCCTTGTAGTTCTGGCAATACCAAGCCTACTGCTTTAGCTGCGCCTGTAGTAGTTGGGATGATATTTTCTGCGGCTGCCCGAGCTCGGCGGAGGTCTTTATGAGGCAGATCAAGGATTTGTTGATCATTTGTATAAGAGTGTACTGTAGTCATCATTCCACGTTTTACCCCAAAGCTATCATTCAATACTTTTACAAATGGAGCCAAGCAGTTAGTCGTGCAAGAAGCATTGGATACCACATGATGATTTTTAGGATCATACTTATCTTCATTTACACCCAGCACGATGGTCACATCTTCACCAGTTGCTGGTGCAGAGATGATTACTTTTTTAGCTCCTGCTTGGATATGGGCTTCTGCTTTTTCTTTTGCAGTAAAGATACCAGTCGACTCGACTACGATCTCTACTCCCATTTTACCCCAAGGCAGGTCCACTGGATTTCTTTCAGCCAATACTTGGATTCGTTTGCCATTTACGATGATCGCATCCCCATCCGCTTTCACTTCTGCATCCAAGATACCGTGCACTGAGTCATATTTCAAAAGATGAGCTAAGGTTTTTGCGTCGGTCAAGTCATTTACTGCGACGATATTGATTTCTGGATTGTTTAAAGCTGCCCGAAATACGTTTCTACCGATTCGTCCAAAACCATTAATTCCTACTTGATATGCCATTTTTAACGTCCTCCTCAAATTTTTCTTAAATATGTTGATCCCTCTAAGGGAAAAACTACCCTAACAATCGGAGCATTTCTTTCGCTGCTCCTTCATCGGTCACCAGCCCATCTTGTCCGCCACTACGAAGTACCGCCAAGATCGCCGCTCCCTTTTCGCTTCCACCGGACACAGCCAGCACAAAGCGGATTCGTTCCAGCTCAGTGATCTTAATTCCCACACCGCCGGTTTCGTGAACCGGTTTACCTGTTCCAGTGAAGTAATAACCAAGAGCTTCTCCAATTGCCTTGCCCAACTTAATTTTTTTCAAAGCCCCAGACTGTACTTTTCGACGTTGAGCCATTTCACCAGCCCCACCGATCCCATGTACCAGCACATCCGCTTTTTGAATCAAATCAAGAATTTCACCTACATCCGCACTGGACTTACGAAGCACCTCAATGGCATTCAGGTCAAGACCATCAGGCACATGAAGCATCCGATAGTTTCCTTCTAGCCCTTTGGCAAATACCGAAGCAATCGTATTGGCCTGAAGCTCTACTTCTTCTCCCAAGCCACCTCGAGCTGGCACCACTACCACTTCCGGTAGAGTCCGATGCACTCCCTTAGCCACCTGAGCCAAAGTCGATCCGCCGCTCACCGCTACAATACTATGAGGCTCCAAATGCTGACTCAGTAAATCTGCCCCAGCTCGGCCCAGCTCATGTAGCACCATTCGGTCTTGATCACTATCGCCTGGCACCACCACCACTTCCGAAAGCCCCAGCTTTTCTTTCAGCTGATTCTCCAAAGCAGTCATCCCAGACATCTGGCGGATATATAGATTAAGTACCTGCAAAGCTTCCTTCCCATCATCGGTCAAAAAAGCTCCCCCACTACCACCACTCACCAGATTCGCATTTTTTAAAAATTCCACATGTTGCCGAGCAATTCGCTCGCTAATCCCCAGATTCTGAGCCAAAGCCCTACGGCCTAAAGTCCCATCATCCCTCAATTCCCTCAAAATACCATATCGCTCCTGAGAGAGCTGAATCGCTTCTGGAGCCAGCTTTCGATACCACTCTACCCACTTTTCCATCGGCACCACCCACAGGGACTTTTTCGTCCCTCTCGAATATTTTCGTCCCGCCACTCCTATAGCATACCTCAAATAATAGAATTCGCCAAGACCTTTTTTATTCCTGCTTAAATAACGAAAAAAGAAGGGAATTCAAAATCCCCCTCTCTCAATCCCAACTAAGCTTTATGATTTTATTTTTTCCATCAATTTGATCTTTTATAAGAACAAATTTCTTTCTTGCATCTCCATATACAATTTGCGGATTTTTAAAATATTTAGGTAAAACAAAGTTCTCCTTTTCCTCATACAAAACCAAACCATAACTATCATCTTTTAATATAGAAAGCGCTAAATTTCCAAATACATTAGGTTGTACTTCTTTTATCCCAGTCATTTTATAGCTTTTGTCTGTTTCAAAATTATAAATCATCCAGTCGTTTTTATCATCATAAAAATAGAGTTGCTCATCACACAAGTGGCTCGTAAAAATCAAAAAACCTTTCGATTCTGGTGTGATTTTCCGAAAAACTTCTCCATTACGATTTAATACCTCAATTGGTTTAGTTGATATTTCTTTCGCTTTCAATTCGGTTCGGATAAATTTTTCTCCATTTCTCGCGCTTAAAAATGCCGGAACAATCATTTTATCTTGTTGAGAATCATAATATCCTCGTTCTTCCTTTGAAGAGCCCATTTTTGCTGTCTGGACAGAAACATAATATAGATTTTTTTCTGACTGCCATCCCATATTCATATAGACTTCATGATCTATCGGAAGCCCAATTCTCGTTTCAATTGGTTCTGACCATGTACCATCCTTCATATAGTTATAAAAGCTCGGATATTGCTCACCTTTTTCAAGCAACAAAAATTGTTTTCGGATTTTCTCATCCTCTTTCTTGGCGACCATAATTCCAAAAGAAAATTCCTTGCCTTTTGGGGTAATATTGTTAACTTGATTATTTTTAATTTCCAAAATCTCCATTGGACTCATATAATTGCGATATAATTTTTGTGGAGAATTCTGATAACCAATGAACAAACTATCTTCAACCCATCCTATCCTCCCCCAGCTCTTTGATTTTTCATTAGTTTTCAAATTCATGAAATAAGTTTGTGTGCCCTCATCAATCTCCCAGAGATCAGTTTGCCCTTTCACTTTATTAATAATACTAGCAGGTCCAAAAATTTTCTTTCCATCCTTATTATATAAAGAAACTTTATTTTGAGTTGTATAAGCTGTATAAAGCCCTCTTTCTTTTTCTTCTACATCTAGGTAG
>JAGOHU010000021.1 GCA_017995975.1 Negativicutes bacterium | reverse complement strand
CATATACCTCACCCATCACTCCTTGAAGCTCAGTAAACTCGGTTACCATCCCAGTTACCAAATCAGCCTTTGCCAGATAGGCAGTACGAAGTGCATGATCTCGGTCTTGATCCTCCCCAGCTAGCCAAGAAGTCAATTTTTCCAATCGAATCACTTTATCTTTCATTGTCCCGAGTCCATCTTGGAAAACAATCGTTCCTAATTTATCGACTTTATCTGCCAAGGGTACTTTTTGATCTTCCTCATAGAAGAATCGTGCATCTGCCAAACGTGCTCGTAATACTCGCTCGTTTCCTTGGCGAACTAAATCAATGGAACGACTATCTCCGTTTCGCACAGTAATAAATCGGGGTAACAAACTTTTATCTTCTTTTTGCAAGATTGGAAAATAACGCTGATGCTCCTTCATAGGAGTAATCACTGCATCAGCTGGCAATTTTAAATAATGATCTTCAAAAACACCACACAAAGCAGTTGGAGTTTCAACCAAATAAACGACCTCACTCAAAAGAGCCTCATCCCAATCAACACTCCCGCCCTCTTGCTCAGCCAACTGGTTTACTTGATCTACTATGAGTTGTTTTCTCTCTTCTTGATCCAAAATCACACCATTTTTGCGTAATTTAGCAAAATAATCCTCTGGTGTAGAAACTAAAATGTCCTGACTTCCCAGCACCCGGTGTCCTCGAGTCGTCAATCCGGATTCGATCTCGGCAAAAGAAAAATCAATCTTTTGATCTCCAAATAGCCCGATCAACCAATGAACTGGGCGAGCAAATCGAATTTCTTGACTACCCCATCGCATCGCTTTAGGGAAATTTAATTTTTGAATTAATGTAATCAATAATTCTGGAAGTACTTCAACTACATTTTTTCCTTCTTGATGTACTTCGGCCCATATATAGCCATCCCGAGTCGTCAACTGCTCTGCCGGTATTCCTTGGCCCCTTGCAAATCCTTCTGCCGCTCTGGTTGCTTTACCATCACTATCAAAAGCAACTGCTAAAGAAGGTCCTTTGCTTTCTTTGGTTTCTGCTCGAGTCATTTCTTCAAATCCAACTCCATGCAATACCAAACGTCGTGGAGTTCCCATAGCTCGCAAAGAATGATAGGAAATACGATTTTCAGCAAATAATTTTTTAGCTTCTTCTTCCAATTGTTTTAATGCACTCGGCATAAAACGAGCCGGGATTTCTTCGGTACCAATTTCAAATAATAATTCTTTCGTCATCTTACTTTGCCCCCTTCAACAATGGGAATCCCAATTTTTCTCGTTCTTGTAGATAAGCCTTAGCACATTCTCGAGCCATATTTCGTACTCGACCGATAAAACCAGTACGTTCACTTACACTAATCGCCCCACGAGCATCCAATACATTAAAAGTATGGGAGCATTTTAACACATAATCATAAGCTGGAAGCACTAGACCTCTTTCAATCACCCGCAAAGCTTCTTTTTCATATTGATTAAATAAATTCATCAAAAGTTCTGTATCAGCAAATTCAAAGCTATAAACAGAGCACTCATATTCATTTTGTCCAAACATTGCTCCATAAGTAACCCCATCAATCCATTCAAGATCAAATACATTTTCTACATTTTGAATATACATCGCCAGTCGCTCAAGTCCATAAGTAAGCTCTACCGCAACTGGTTTGACATCCAATCCACCGACTTGTTGAAAATAAGTAAATTGAGTCACTTCCATTCCATCTAACCAGACTTCCCAACCCAGCCCCCAAGCTCCAAGTGTTGGAGATTCCCAGTTGTCTTCCACAAAGCGAATATCATGATCTGCTGGATTAATCCCAAGTGCTTTCAAACTATCAAGATATAGCTCTTGAATATTTGCTGGTGAAGGTTTCATGATTACCTGATATTGATGATGTTGATAAAGACGATTGGGATTTTCTCCGTAGCGCCCATCAGCTGGACGGCGCGATGGCTCCACATAGGCCACATTCCAAGGCTCCGGGCCGATCGCTCGCAGAAATGTTGCTGGATTCATAGTTCCGGCTCCTTTTTCCACATCATAGGGCAATCCAATAATACACCCCTGAGCAGACCAAAAATTTTGTAAAGTCAGTATCATTTGTTGTAGATTCATATCTTTTCCTCCTAAATTAATTGATATTTCTCCTGTATTGATAAATTCTTTTTTTTGCATTTTTTCTATTTAGTACAAGTCATCTCATTTCTAAAAATCCGATGACTAAGGGTAAACTATTCAACTTCTCCAAAAAAGAAAAAGCCTCCCCATCCTAGACAACAAAATAATTGCTGTCAGGGACGAGAAGACTCCCGCGGTTCCACCCTGATTGATAGCTAAATCAGCTATCCGCTTTTTTATCTTTTTTTGGGTTTTACTCTCTAAAAAGATTTCCTCCCATTGCTCCGAAAGGCCTAGGAATCCTGCACCGGCTCTCACTATCCCGACTCGCTGAAAAGGGACCCTTTTTTTCATCATGGCAAATTATTATGATATTACAGTTGAATGGTGTTTTCTTCATCTTTATTATGATTTCCAACTTCATCCAAACTATCAGATTCCATTTTTACTACAATATCTTCATCATCATAGACTGTATCTTCATCATACTCATCTTCTTTTTTTACCAGCTCAATGGTGCACTTTCTAAACATGGCCAGAATGCCCGCTAGTATGGTCAATTGAGGTAAAAAAACAGCTCCCAAAGCTCCTACTGCGACTGGAATTTCAGTGAGAACTTTCCCTTCATGACTTACACGAATACGGGTAACTTTTCCTTCTTCCATTATCCCTTTGATTTTCTCAAGGATTTCATTAGGTTTCCCACTAAAGGAGTTAAAGAAAGTTTCAGTGCTCGACTCTTTTTTTGGTCGATGCTCAAGTTCGATAAGTGCTTGTACTACATCGCCATCACAAAGTTCAAGAAGCTCTTTTGCTTCTTGGTAAGAAAGATCAGCCCGCTCTCGCAAAATATCTAGTTTTTCAAGTGTAATTTTTTCTTCCATTGGAAAAACCTCCTCAATTCGAAGTAAACTACTCCACTAAATTCATAGAATAAATATTACTTGGTTCATTATATCATATTTTCCGGATTTTGAATTCCTAATTGGGTCGCACATTTTAAAAGCTCCGAAATCGTTCCCTCTGAAAGAGGAATTCCTTTGTCCAAACGCTCTTTAAAAGTGATCTGTTCAATATCACCAGGAAAAAGAATAGGTTCATTAGGATTAGCTTGAGATGACCCTTTTATCCATTCCATCACACTATGAATCTGCTCTTGCAGAGCATCTTTTCCATTCAGTTCATAGGGTTTAAAAATGATAGAGAGCATATTGTTAGTCAATGGATTTCCAGGTGGCACTTTATCTTGGACATCACCTGCAAACAAAGCAGCCCCTAAGACTTCACACATAAAAGCAAGTCCATAACCTTTATGCTCTCCAAATGCCATCATTGCTCCTTTCGGTTCTTCAAACATGACCGCCGGATCATTGGTAGGGAGTCCTTGAGAATCAATTAAACTTCCCTGCTTCATCGCTTTTTGAGCTTCATAAGCCACTTGAACTTTACCGAAAGCAACTGCACTGGTTGCAAAATCTAATTGAATTGGATAAGGATCATTAGGTACAGTTATGCAAATTGGATTAGTAACCAAGCGAGCATCACTGCCACGCCAAGGGGCGACTTTGGGAGGAGCGACCACGTTTACAAAATGAATCGAAGCCATGCCAGCTGCGGCACATTGATCACCCCAATGGCCAATACGAGCTAAATGGTGGCTTCGGGCAGTTCCAACCATGGCAACTCCATATTGTTTTGCTCTTTCGATTCCAATATTCATTGCCTCAATACCAATAGATTGACCAAAACCTAGTTGTCCATCCACACTAATCATTGAACCTGTGTCTTTAAGAATTTTAATTTTACGATCCGGAAATAATTGTTTTCCCTTTAAATCCTCAATATACTTGGGGACTAATCCAATTCCATGAGAGTCATGACCGTATAAATTAGCTTCCACTAAGTTTTCTGAGACTCGACGCGATTCTTCTTTGCTTACCCCAGCAGTAATAAAAATCTGAGTTCCAAGTTCAACCAATGCCTCTTTTGCTATAAATCGTTCTGCCATATCCAAACTCTCCCTCCCATTAGTACTCATTTTACTCTATTTCATTTTTTGTAGAAATTGCAATGATTTGAGTGGTTTCTCTAATTGATAAGTTAAATATTCCAGTAACACTTTTTCAGCAATAACTAAATCTTTTCCCCGAATCACACCTTGAACTTTTTCATTCCAAGGATAGTTTTGTAGACTCTTCAACACTTCCAATACAGAAGAAGGACATTCTGTTCCTACACAAATCCCTGCACAATTGTCGATTATTCCACCTTCGGATGATGAAAAACGACCTTCTTCAAGAGGAGTACCGCACTGAACACAACAATCAAATTCAATGCCAAATCCAGCAAATTCTAGAATCTTCCACAACGCTGCTGCCACTGTAATTCGTGGTGACCTTTGCCGTAGTGTTTCGACCACTACACATAAAAAATCGAATAATTCAATTTGTGATTCTTCTTCTGGCCAAAGAGCTTCTACGGTTTCTAAAAGGATTGAGCCATAGGCAAGTCGCTCCCAATCTGAAACGATTTCGGGATAAGTTTCAACACACTGAGCTTCTAAAAGGCGGAAACCTTCACGCGTTTCATCAAGTTGTAATTCTAAAATAGAAAAAGGTTGAAGAATCCCCCCTTTTCCTAATTTACGGCGACTTCCGGGGCAAAAAACTCTTATTTTGCCTTGCTCTTTCGAAAAAAAGACAGCAATTCGATCTGAGGCTCCGCTTTCTCGAACCGAAAGTAAAATTGCTGTCCGTCTAACTTCCATGATGATTGCTCCGTTCTATTGCTGAAAATCTATTATTCTGCTTGAAAAGCGCCTTCTTTTGGCAATGGGCGGACTTTAATTCGAAGAATTCGGTAATTTTCTGTTTCAGTTACTGTAAAAAGCCAATTTTGAAATTCGATAAAGGATCCAATCTTTGGTTTTTCTCCGAGCAAGCGAAATACAAATCCTCCAAGTGTTTCTTCTTCTGGATCCTCTTGAAAATTCAAAGCTAAAACTTCTTGAGCCTCTTCCATCATGAGGCCGCCATCCATCTCATAAGTACCATCGGGTAAAGCTAACATTTCCATCTCAATATCCTGATCATGTTCATCGTTGATTTCACCAACCAATTCTTCGAGAATATCCTCAAGGGCCACTAATCCAGCTGTTCCACCATACTCATCAACCACAATTGCTAAATGTATTTGCTTTAAACGCATTAAATCCAATAAATCTGAAACGAGCATCCCTTCTGGAACAACTAAAAGTTCTCTTTGTAAAGATTTGATATCAATATCTTTGGCATCTTTTACCATCAATTCAATCAATAAATCTCGAATATGAAGCATCCCAAGTACATGATCCTTATCCTCTACACACAGAGGAAAGCGAGTGTGAGAGCGATCTCGAATGACAGCCAATTGCTCTTCTTGAGGGTCATCTAAATAAATCACAACCATATCTTGGCGTGGAATCATAATCTCTCGAACAATTCGCTCTGAAAAATCTAAGACATTATCGATCAGTTCTTCCTCTACCTCATCAATCTCACCACTTCTTTGGCTTGCACTGATAATCTGGCGAAGTTCCTCTGCACTATGGGCATCTTCCTCTTGCATTTGTGGAGTGATCCCCATCCCACTCAAAATACTTTGAGCAATCCGATTGGCTAGTCCTGTAATTGGTAGCAGAATCATTCCAATAAAACGAATCAACCACAAAAATAGGCTCGCACCTTTTTCGGATTGTACTGATGCCATTCCATCAGGAATTGAAAGTCCAAAAATTAGGTAGAAAAATGCAATAGACAAGAGAGATATTCCATAAGAAAAAGTATTATTCTCAAAAATCACACTCAAATATTGCTCTAAAGGCAGAACGCCCCAAAAGCCTAAAAATAGTACACAAATCGCTCGAATAAATTGGGCTGTCCGAATGTATCGTTCCCAATACTCTTGTTCTTTGAGTAAATTTTCAGCGATCTCATTTCCTTCTTCGGCTTGTTCCTCCAAACGTCCTGGCCGCAAACGGCGCAAAGAATTTTCAATTAATACAAAAATTCCGGTTACAAAAATTATTACCGCCAGAATCGCAAACCACGAAGCTAATTCCGGCAAAGTAAGTGGGGGGGTGTCTATAGGTCATCTCTCCTTTATTTAAAAATGTATTTATTATTATTTATTTTACCATAAAATATATTGATTGGCTCTGGTTATGATATGCCCATGCCCTGGATTGCTTTATTAGAATTACGCCAATCTTTCTTGACCTTTACCCATAAATCGAGAAAGACTTTGTTTCCAAGCAAAGCTTCAATATCAATTCGCGCTTTTTGCCCGATTTCTTTGAGCATCATCCCTTTTTTTCCAATCACAATCCCTTTTTGAGAATCTCGTTCTACATAGATCACTGCTCTGGCATAGATATCTTCATTTGGACGAGTCTTAATCTCTTCCATCTCTACTCCAATTGCATGAGGAATTTCTTCACGAGTCAGTTCTAATACTTTCTCACGAATCAACTCGGCCATAATCAAACGCTCAGGTTGATCAGTAATCATATCATCAGGAAAATATTTAGGCCCCCTTGGCAATCGTTTTTGAATTTCTGCTGTAAATCCTTCAATATTTTCACCAGTTTTCGCCGAAATTGGAATTACCGCAGCAAATTCCCGCACTGCATTATATTTTTCAAGAATAGGTAGTAAATCTGTTTTAGATACTTCGTCAATTTTATTCAGAGCTAAAATTACTGGTGTTTTGATCTTCTCAAGCCGCTGAGCAACAAATTCGTCGCCAGTACCCATCTTTTGTGTACAATCTACAACCCACACTACCACATCAACCTCAGAAAAAGTTGATTCTGCCGCTTTAACCATAATCTCTCCCAGTCGATGACGAGGCTTATGGATTCCAGGAGTATCAATAAAAATCACCTGAGAGTGAGGATCATTTACAATCCCCATAATGCGATTTCGCGTCGTTTGAGGCTTGTCCGACATGATGGCCACCTTTTGCCCGACCATATAATTCATTAATGTAGATTTCCCTGCATTTGGTCTACCGATCAATGCCACAAAGCCAGAACGAAATTCTTTATTTTCCATCGTTTTCTTTTTTCTCCTTTAAGTAGTCTCCACCAAATGCCATTGGCAGCAAAGACTCTCTTGATACTACTTTTCTTCTCTTTTGTAAATTTGCTAAAACCACCCATGGAATGTTAAATTCTTCCATCACTTGCCGACAAGCTCCGCAGGGAGACGGAACCTCATCGCCATCTGCAGCAATTGCAAGCACTTCAAAAGAAGTTTCTCCAGAAGCTACACCAGCAAAAATCGCCGATCGCTCTGCACACATAGTCAGTCCATAACTAGCATTTTCTACATTTACACCCCAGTAGATTTTACCGCTTGCTCCGAGGAGTGCAGCTCCTACACCATACTTTGAATAAGGTGCATATGCTCTCTTCTGAGCTCTTTGAGCTTGCTTGACCAAATCCTCTAACGTATCTGCTTTCATGGCTGACCCTCCCGCAAAATATTCAAAGAATTTAAAATCTGATCTTGACGAATCATCATCCGTTCTTCCTCTTCCTCACCTAATTCATGATCATAACCAATTAAATGAAGAAATCCATGAATCCCTAAAAAAGCCAATTCTCTTTCAAAACTATGTCTATATTCCTCTGCTTGCCTTTTCGCTGTATCCAAAGAAATAATAATTTCACCTAAAAGTTCCGATTCGCCGGGAAAAGTCTCTTCTGCTTCAGCCCAAGAAAAAGATAGTACATCGGTCGGTCGATCTTTGCCACGATAGGCTAAATTCAATTTATGAATTTCTTCATCGTTGGTCAGGACCACCTCTAATTCAGTTTCTGATGAAATCCTCTCCATTTCGCCACTAGTTTGAAGAGCATTTTCTAAAAACTCTTCAATCACACAAGAGCTCTCCAACCCTTCTGGAAAAACACAAAAGCTAATCTTCATTTTTATTCCCCTATTTCTCAGCCACTTCATAGGCTCTAATAATTCTGCCAACTACTAGGTGCGAACTACACCCGCATCAGTAAACACACTTGAATAATTCCTGCTACAATAATCGCAAATGCCCGTCTTGGTGTCCCATTAAGACTATCAACTCTTGAGAATCTAAAAAAAAAATTAGGTTTGAAATTGTGTGATCTGCTATTCATAAACCTCTTTTCAAACTCAAAGTTTACTTATAGATATAGAAAAAGGATGGCAAAAGCCATCCTATCTAAGCCATTACGATAAAAACCGTTGAACAATTTGATTCAACAGCTTGCCATCGGCTCGGCCTTTTGTTCGACTAGTCAGGATACCCATGACTTTCCCCATATCCTTTTTCGATTCTGCACCAGTTTCTGAAATAGCCGCTTTCACGATTTCTTCCAATTCTGATTCAGATAAAGGCTCAGGTAAATAGTCCTGTAATATAGAAAGCTCTTTTTCTGATGCTTCCACAAGGTCTTCTCGATTGCCTTTTCGGAATTCTTCAATCGAATCACGTCTCTGCTTTACCTCTTTCATCAAAAGGCTAAGAACATCTTCATCAGTCAGTTCACGTTTTTCACTGATTTCTAAATTCTTCATTGCCGATTTAACCATGCGAATAACAGAAAGACGAATCTTTCCACCTTCCCGGTCTTTCATTGCGGCGATCATATCCGCATTGAGTCGAGTCTGTAGCATGCTTTAACCCTCCTGAATCCTCTTAGCGGAACTTACGCTTACGAGCTGCTTCGGATTTCTTTTTCCGTTTTACACTCGGCTTCTCGTAATGCTCTCGTTTACGAAGTTCAGACAACACGCCATCTTTTTGACAGCTACGTTTGAAACGTTTAAGCGCTGTTTCAAAAGACTCTGCTTTTGTTACTTTGACTTCAGCCATTATCTATCCCTCCCTCCGGGTGGGTTATAAACCTCATCTAAGTATACGAATAACTAGGCGGTTTGTCAATGATACTTATTATTTCTTCTTCTATATTTGATTATAAGAAAATAATTTTAATTAGCTTAGTAGACTCTCGTTACTAGCCTGGAGGCCATTGCATAAATCTGCCGCCTAATAAATGAGCATGAAAGTGCATCACGGTTTGACCACCATCATCACCAGTATTCACAACAATTCGGAATCCATCTTCGGAAATACCAGCCAACTTGGCAATTTCGGCAACCTTTCCAAATAAATGTCCGATAACTTGCTCTTGACATACTCCATCTCTAAAACAAGATAAATGTTGTTTAGGAATTATGAGCCAATGCACCGGTGCTTCCGGTCTCATATCAGGAAAAACAATAATAAAATCATCTTCATAACGAATATCTGCTGGAATTTCCTTTTTAGCTATTTTACAAAAGATACAATCTTTCATTTTTAAGCCCCCTCTATTAACTTATTTCCTTAATTTCAACAATATTTAATTTCGATATAAAAATAACATTTCCTCCATTTCTTTTATTCTTGCTGCTCCTGTAAAAAAGGAAGAGTTTCAAACTCTTCCTTTTTTATTTTGACCAAATACCGTCTTTATATTTTTTAAGACCTACTACTTTTGAAATATTTCCATGTTTTTCATTGGCAACTTCCTTATATACTCTAATATATTCACTGCTCCAACCAGAGATGATCCCATTAGAGTCTGGTTCTTCCCAAAGAATTTCAAGTTCTGAATCAATAAATTGATCCCGATAATTCTGAGCTAATCGCTCTGCAAGGGCCTGTAATTTTTGCACTCGCTCTTTTTTTACCTCTTCCGATATTTGATTTGGGTATTCTGCTGCTGGAGTCCCTCGACGAGGTGAATAGGGAAATACATGAATTCCTGAAAAGTTAAAGCTTTCAACTGCTTTCAAAGTCCTATCAAAGTCCTCATCCGTTTCTCCTGGAAAACCAACAATAATATCTGTAGTGATCGCCACTTTGGGCAGTTCTCTTCGAATTTCTTGTAGCAGGATTGTAAATTTATCAATCGTATAGGGCCTGCCCATAGCCTTTAATATTTTATCTGTTCCTGATTGAAGAGGTAAGTGAAGCTGTTTGCAAAGCCTTGAATCGGATTTCATAAGTTGAATCAATTCTGGGCTCACCTCTACTGACTCAAGCGAACCGAGACGTACTCGTCCCATTTCAGAAGTACCTAGGATCATCTTAACCAATTCTACTAATTCTGGCCTCTTTGGTAAATCTAGCCCATAAGCACCCAAATGAATTCCTGTTAAGACAATCTCTTGGAATCCTATCTCCCACAATTTCGCCGATTCTCTTTCAACTGATTCCAAAGTTCTAGACCGCAAAGGGCCTCGAGTGTAAGGAATGATACAGTATGTACAATACTGATTGCACCCCTCTTGAACTTTCAAGAATGCTCTTGAGCGACCTTCTTCGTAAGCAGGAAGCTCTTCAAATTCACTAGCGACCAAAATATCTCCTACATGTATCTCAGCTTCTTTTCCTTTTTGGTAATTCTCAGCCCATTCAACAATATGTTGTCGGTCCTGAGTCCCAATCACTAAATCAACTCCCTCAATTCCAGAGATTTCTCCCGGAGCAGACTGAGCATAACACCCAGTAACTATAATAATGGCCTCTGGATAATTTCGAATAGCACGCCTGATGATTTGTCGAGACTTTCTTTCTCCTAGATGAGTTACCGAGCAAGTGTTAATTAGAAAAAATTCTGCCCTTTCCTCAAAAGGAACAATCTGATAGCCTTTAGTTTTGAAAAGCCCCTCAATCGCTTGAGTCTCTGTGTGATTCACTTTGCAGCCTAGAGTCATAGTACCCAATCGTTTCATTCCTGTCCCCCCAAATCGTCCCACTCGTATCGCAATAAAGATAATGATACCAAAGCAGCTGTTTCTGCTCGCAAAATTCGTTCTCCCAAAGTGATCAAGCTACTATTAGAAAGAGCTTCTAGAAAGCCAGTCTCTTTTTCAGAAAAACCACCTTCTGGACCGATCACAATCAAATTTTGCGTCACTTTTTCTCTGGTTCGTAATTCTTTTTTGAAAGAATTATCGCTTCCTCTTTCGTGAGGCACCCAAACCACTCCAGCTAAACTGAATTTTTCCATCGCTACGGAAAGCTTTTGTGGTATTTTAACAATTGGAATCAGCCGACCACCACATTGCTGAGAGGCTTCTAGTGCAATTTTTTGCCATCTCTTTTGACGTTCCAGTGATTTTTTAGAATCTAATTTTACAATCGAATGATCCAGCTCTAAAGGCCATATCTCGGCAACCCCAATCTCTACAGCTTTTTGAATCAACCAATCCATTTTTTCACCTTTTAGTAGCCCGATTCCTAGTATGATTTTAACTTCCGATTGTGGCGATAACTCAACTTCTCGGACTACCTGCAACAAACCACGATTCTCCTCAATAACTTCAAGCTTGGCAACTACTACCTTGCCTTCCTCATCAGAAATTTCAATCTCGTCTCCAACTTGGGCTCGATTTACTCGTATCCAATGATGAAAACTTTCGCCTTCCAAATAAAATTCTGTCCCGCTAAACGGGAAAAAGAGGCGGCGCATTAGGCCACCTCTTTGCGACGTGCCACAATAACACACCAGCCAGCTTCTTCGATCACTTCAAGAATTTTAAAACCCTTCTCTTTGATCACTTTTTCAACCTCTTTATAACGTTCATCAATAATACCACCAGATATCCAAAGTCCTCCTTCGACCAAACACTTTGGAATATCTGAGGACAATCTAATAATTACATCTGCAACAATATTTGACACAACCAAATCTACCGGTCGCGTCCAGCCTGTAAGCAAATCATTTTCCTTTGCTCTTACAATGCTTTCCACATCATTCAAATGAACATTCTCGATAGTTACTTTAATCGATAAAGGGTCGATATCCAAAGCATCAACTCCAGCAGCCCCCAATTTGGCCGCTGTGACAGCCAAAATACCACTACCGCAACCAACATCAAGGACATCTACACCAGGTTTCATCCACTTTTCTAAAGCTTCCATACAAAATCGCGTAGTCGGGTGAGTGCCAGTTCCAAAAGCCATCCCTGGATCTAACTCAAGAATAATATCTTCATCGTGGGCTTCCCAGTCTTCCCACGAAGGTTTGACGATCAATCGTTTTCCAATACGGATAGGCTTAAAATAAGCTTTCCAACCATGAGCCCAATCTTCCTCATCGATCTCTCTTTGCAATAAAATAGCTTCGCCAAGATCGATTCCACTAGCTCTGATTACTTCCAGCCCTTCACGAACTGCTTCGACTCTACTTTCGAGATGCTCATCAATTAGAAAATAAGCACGAATCGTACGAATTCCTAATTCTTCAACTGCTGGTGGTAAATCACTATATTCCCAGCCTCCATTACGGCGAAACTCTTCAATCCAATCAGGGTCATCAATTTCTACCCCGCCTGAGCCCAATCGAATAAATAGGGCCGAAACACTTTCTACCGCTTCGGGAGTTGTCCGAATAGCTAATTCGCTCCATTTCATACTTTTCCCTCACATTCTTATAGACCTAAAGCCTCTTTCATTTTTTTGAGAAAACTTTTTTCTTCTCCGCTCACATGGTCACCAGATACCTCGGCAAACTCTTCCAACAAACTTCTTTGGTGATCTGATAATTTTGTTGGAACCACAATTTTGACTCGAACATATTGATCCCCTCGTCCACGTCCATGCAATTGAGGAACCCCTTTTTCTTTTAGACGAAATACTTTTCCAGTCTGAGTTCCTTCGGGAATTTTCAAAGAAACTTTTCCATCTAGAGTCGGAACTTCGATCTCTGCTCCCAAGGTCGCTTTTACCATCGACAAAGGAACTTCACACCACACATCATAACCATCTCGCTCAAAAAGCGAATGTTCTTTGATATGCAGATATACATAGAGGTCGCCAGCTGGACCTCCACGACGGCCACCTTCACCCTCGCCAGTCATTCGCAGTCTGGCTCCTTGATCCACTCCGGCTGGGACTTTGACTTCCAAAGTGCGGTTTTTACGAATTTGTCCTTTTCCCTTGCAGGTCGAACATGGATCAGAAATAATCTTTCCTTTTCCGCCACACCTTTGACAAGCAACTACATTCATCATACGTCCAAGCGGGGTATTAACTTGTTGCTGGACTTGCCCACTACCATGGCAATTCGGACAAGTCTCTGGTTGAGTGCCAGCCGCTGCTCCCGACCCATGGCAAGTATCACAACTTTCCATACGAGTTAGTTGTATATTTTTTGTTACTCCAAAAGCAGCTTCTTCAAAAGTCAGCTCTAGGTCATAACGCAAGTCTTCTCCGCGCTCTGGTGCATTTGGGTTTCGCCGACGACCACCGCCACCAAACATCATATCAAAAATATCACCAAAACCGCCACCTTGATCACCAAAACCACCAAAGCCGCCATAACCACTTCCGCCACCACCTTGAGAGGGGTCAAAAGCTCCGTGACCAAATTGATCGTACTGTTGACGCTTCGAAGAGTCTGAAAGAATTTCATAAGCCTCATTAACTTCCTTCATTCTTTCCGCAGCTTCTTCTTGTTTTTCTTTATTTAAATCAGGATGATGCTTACGAGCCATCTTGCGATAAGCTTTTTTTACTTCTTCCTCTGATGCCCCTTTGGACAAACCTAATACGTCATAAAAATCTCGCTTCGCCAAATTTTCCCTCTCCTCTAAAAACTACACTTTAAATTCTAGTCCTAGTGTATCATTTTTCCTAGAAACAGGGAAACAGGGGGTCAAAAAGCCCCCTGTAAATCCTGTTTTTTTATATTTTAAATAGATTAGCCCTTTTTCTCTTCATCTACCACAGTATAGTCCGCATCCATTACATCTTCTTGGGAAGCTTTCGATCCTTCGCCAGCTCCAGTATCGCCTTCAGCCCCTTCAGTTTGTGCATAAGCTGCTGAACCAATTTCGTAAAGTTCTTTTTGGAGTTCATCACTTGCAGCTTTAATGGCTTCGATATCAGTGCCAGCAAGAGCTACTTTGACATTTTCTACACTAGCTTTTACTTTTTCAATCAAAGCTCCGTCAGCTTTTTCGCCAACATCGGTAATGGTTTTTTCAGTTTGATAAACTAAAGAATCAGCTTGATTTCGTACCTCTACTTCTTCTTTGCGTTGTTTATCTTCCGCTGCATGAGCTTCTGCCTCTTTCATCATTTTATCGATATCTTCATCACTCAATCCACCAGAAGAAGTAATGCTAATTTTTTGCTCTTTGCCAGTACCTTGATCTTTAGCACTTACATGCACAATGCCATTTGCATCAATATCAAAACTAACTTCAATTTTGGGAATTCCACGAGGCGCAGAAGGAATTCCGTCTAAGCTAAATCTTCCAAGTGTTTTATTGCCCGCTGCCATTTCACGTTCTCCTTGAAGAACATGAATTTCTACCGAAGTTTGACCATCGGCCGCAGTAGAGAATACTTGGCTTTTTGCTGTAGGGATCGTGGTATTCCTCTCGATAATACGAGTAAATACTCCGCCTAAAGTTTCAATTCCAAGAGACAATGGGGTTACATCTAATAAAAGAACATCTTTCACATCACCAGAAAGTACTCCTGCTTGAATTGCTGCACCAATTGCCACGCACTCATCAGGATTGACCCCTTTATGAGGCTCTTTACCTAGTTCTTTTTTGATCGCTTCTTGTACAGCCGGAACTCGAGTAGACCCACCAACCAAGATCACTTGATTAATATCATTTTTGCTTAACCCAGAATCTTTCATTGCTTGACGAACTGGTCCCATTGTAGCTTCGACTAGGTCAGCAGTAATTTCATCAAATTTCGCACGAGTCAAAGTCAAATCAAGATGCTTTGGACCACTTGCATCAGCAGTGATAAAAGGCAAGTTAATATTGCTACTCATCACACCTGAAAGCTCGATTTTGGCTTTTTCTGCTGCTTCTTTTAAACGTTGAAGCGCCAGCTTATCTTGTTTTAGATCAACACCGCTTTCTTTTTTGAATTCTTCGACTATCCAGTTCATAACTCGCTCGTCAAAATCATCGCCGCCGAGCTTATT
>JAGOHU010000002.1 GCA_017995975.1 Negativicutes bacterium | reverse complement strand
ACGTGGCCCGACTCCATCGCTACTTTGCCCGAACCAGCAAAGAACTTTTTGAAGAGCTCGCCAAGTCAGGCCCTCAAATCGAAATGTTAGTACAGCTTACCCTTCGATTCACCGAATACTATCAGCAAGCAAAAATCCAAGAAGGCTTTGCCGATTTTTCCGACCTTGAGCATGGCGCCCTTTCCCTTCTAAGAGATGAAGCAGATCCGAGCCAGCCTTCCGAAGTGGCCTTCGAACTCCAAGAAAAATATAAAGAAGTCATGGTCGATGAATATCAAGATACCAATGGGGTACAGGAAAGTATCATTTCTTTCCTCTGCGACCCAGACGGAGCCTATCGGTTCCAAGTAGGCGATGTAAAGCAAAGTATCTATAAATTCCGCCTTGCCGAGCCAGAGCTATTTCTATCCAAATACCTCTTCTATCCCGAATCGGCCGAAACAGAATTGATCAATCTAAATCAAAATTTTCGCAGTCGCAATGAAATTCTCTGGGGGATCAATTTCATTTGCACTCAGCTTTTCAGCAAAGCCAGTGCCGAAATGGAATATGGCGAAGCCGAATCATTAAAGCCGGGAGCAAATTATCCCGAGTGGAACGACACTACTCTGGCTGGACCCATTGAGCTTCATCTGCTCGAAAAACCCTCCGACGAACAAGAAGAAATCGACGAAAGCGGCTTCATCGAAGATACGGACTTTCGAAAAGAAGCCCATCTCACTGCTCAAATCATTCAAAAATGGCATCAAGAAAAGAAGCAAGTCTTTGATAAAAAAACGAACCTCTATCGAGATTTCCAGTGGCGAGATGCAGTTATTCTACTCCGATCCGTAAAAGGTCGCACCCCTGATTTGCTCGAAATTTTTCGGTCTTATGAAATTCCTTGTCACGCTGATTTAGACGAAGGCTACTTTCAAGAAACCGAAGTGCAAACCCTTCTCTCTACCCTAGCGGTAATTGACAATCCCTATCAAGATATTCATCTCGCAGCAGTCCTTCGCTCTCCCATTGGAGACTTTAAAGAGCCCGAGTTAGCCCAAATTCGTCTCGTAAAAACCCACGGCTCTTATTGGGAAGCCCTCAAAGAAGCCCGAACCAATGAAAATCTAGCTGAAAAAACTCGAACAAAAATTGAAATCTTTCTCGCTTTTTATGATACCTGGCGTTCCCTCAGCCGCCGAGAGAGTGTGCCTCACCTCATCCAGAAGATTCTTGGTGACACTCTCTATGATAGCTGGGTCACTGCCCTTTCGGGCGGCGCTTTGCGAGCAGCCAACGTAAAAGCCCTTCAAGAAAGAGCCCAAGATTTTGAGACTTCTGGTATGCGTGGTCTATCCCGCTTTCTACGATTTATTGAGAAACTTCGTGAAAAAGGAAGCGACTGGGGGCCAGCCCGAATCCTTGGAGAAGGCGAAAATGTAGTACGTCTCCTTAGTATTCATAAAAGTAAAGGTCTCGAATTTCCCGCAGTTTTTTTGCTCAATCTGGGTAAAAAATTCAATCAGCAAGACACAGCCGCACCCATTCTTTTTCATAAATCTCTAGGAGCTGGCCCATATCTCACTGATTTAGAACTTCGCTATCGCTATCCGACCGGTGTCCGATTGGGGATTCAAAAAGCCATCGAAAAAGAAAATAAAGCCGAAGAACTCCGAGTCCTCTATGTGGCTCTCACTCGAGCAGAAGAAAAGCTTGTCCTCATCGGCTCCTCATCAAGCCTCAGGGACCAGATCGCCCAGACCGCCTTAGAGGCCCTTTATTACCCAGAGAATACTTTGCCTGCTCACTTCGTCCTCTCCAGCCGTTCTTATCTTGAATGGCTTCTCCTAGGGCTAGTACGGCACAAATCTATGCAGCCTATACTGCAAAAAGTAAAGGCTCCTCAAACTGGCGAGATTATCGAAGATGATTCGGTCTGGGAAATCTCCCTTCATGACCGAGTTGAAAATATCCAAGATCAAAGCCGCAAAGAATTTTTAGAGCGATCTTACATCGAAAATTTACAACCCATCCCCATCAAGCCCGTAACCCCGATCGAATCACTCCTTCACTGGCAATATTCCCATGAAGAAGCTGTGGGAAAGCCAGGAAAAACTAGCGTCACCGAGCTCAAACGCCGACTAGAGTGGATGGAAAGAGAAGATACCTTACCCGAATTAGAAACCAAAAACTCTCCAAAAACAGTCACCGAAAGACCTCGCTTTATTCAAGAAAACTCGGAGCTAACTCCAGCGGAAAAAGGAACTCAGCTCCATAGCTTGATGCAGCATCTTGATTTTTCAGAAGCCGATGAGCTCGATAAAGTGGCCCACCAAGTGACTCATTTAATTGAAAAAGGACTTCTCCCCACTCACGGTACCGACTCCCTCCCACTCCTCTCCATTACCAAGCTGATCAAAAGCGACTTTGGTCAGCGATTGCTTGCAGGAAATTTAAAAAGAGAGCTTCCCTTTAGTGGACTCATTCCAGCCGAAAAATTACTCAATGATTGGGATGGCATCACCGACCCCATCCTCATCCAAGGAGTAGTCGACTTGCTGATGGAAGAGCCTGATGGGTTTGTATTATTAGATTATAAAAGCGACCATTTAAAAAATAGCGACCAATTCAAAGACCGATACTTTCATCAAATGAACCTATATTATGAAGCCTTAAATCCCATACTACCAAAGCCAATAAAAGAAATTTGGATTTATAGTTTTCATTTAAACCAAGCCATCCAATTAAAATAACCGGTTCTTTTCTTTGCATCGAAAGCTCTTTCTTTGTTATAATGAAGTAATTTGTTTTTGTAATTTTCAGTAATATAGAGATAACCACAAAAGCAGAGAAATTTTATTTTGAAAAGGGGGATTATTATGGAAAAAACGGAACTCCAAGTAACTTGGAGAGGATGGCTCTCACTATTTGTCTTCATCTTTCTCTTCTCTGGACTTATTCCAACTCTCTCCAAATACCCAGGACTAGAATGGCTTGCGGCTCTGGACTTCTCTTCGATGATTGGGAAGTTTGGTACTGAGCTTGTTGGTGGAGGAAAAGCCGAAGGAGCTCGACGTGGTTTCATGGAAGCCTTTGTACTCTTTCCAACCATTATGCTTGCACTCGGATTTATTGAAATCTTTGAGTATTACGGCGCTTTAGGAGCTGCTCAAAAGATTTTCCAACCTCTTTTCCGTCCTTTGATGGGAATTCCAGGTGTAGCTGGGCTCGCATTTGTTGCTTCCTTGAATAGCTCTGATGTCGGCTCTGTAATGACTCGCCAATTGCGTGAAGAAGGAGAACTTACAGAAAAAGAAAGAACGGTTTTTGTAGCTTACCAGTATGCTGGATCTGCCACAATCACAAATACATTAGGGGCTGGAAGCGCGCTTATCCCGATCTCTTTACTTGCACCCGGTGTGATCATTGGGATTCAAATTTTGGCAAAAATCATTGGTGCCAATGTGGTTCGTCTGATTCTAAATCTGGCTGAGAAAAAACAAAAAGCTCAGGAACAGGGGGGATCACAATGAGTACCCAAGAAGTTAAAAAAGAAAAAATGATGCTCGAGCTTTTTATCGACGGTTGTCGGAAAGGCTTTAAAATCGCAGTAGAACATATAATGCCTGCCATGATTTTTGCTTTTGTGTTGATCCAAATCTTACAACAAACAGGACTCATGATCGTCCTAGGAAAAGTAATGGCTCCAGTTATGGCCCTTTGGGGGCTCCCAGGTGAAGCCTCAGTTGTTCTACTCTCGGCCTTTTTTGCTAAAGCTGCCGGCGCTGGTGCTGCGGCCTCTTTATACAATTCAGGAGTCATCACTGCTGCACAAGCAACTGTCCTATACCCAGCTGTAATCCTTATGGGGACTCTGATTGGACACTATGTGAGAATTGTAGTCGTCTCTGGAGCCTTACCAAAATACCATCCTCTACTGATTGCCACTTGTCTCTTAGACGCCGCAATTGGTATGTGGATCACCATGTTCTTTGTTTAGCCAGTAAATAAAAGGGGGAATTAAAATGAATCAAGAAAAAGTTTTCCAATATTTGGAAAGTAAACAGCCTGAAATGATTTCTTTTCTCGAAAACTTGGTCAATATCGACTCAGGAAAAGATAATTTGGAAGGAATCCACCAAGTAGCCTCTCTCATTAAAGAAAAATTAGCTCAAATTGGCTTTGACGAAGTAAAACTAATCGAAACGCCAAATGCTCCTACCCATGTCTTTGGTCATAAAAAAGCCAATACACTAGATGCGAAAAAGGTTATGATCTCTGGACATATGGACACAGTCTTTCCAAAAGGAACTGCCGCAGCAAGACCTTTCAAAATGGATGGCAATAAAGCTTTCGGACCAGGCGTACTGGATATGAAAAGTGGAATCACCATTGGACTTTTCACCATGGAAGCTTTATTGATGAACCAATGGCAAGATAAAGATGTGACAGTATTTTTCTGTGGGGATGAAGAAACAGCTCATCCAAATACCAATGCAGCCGAACTTTTCCTAGAGTATGCCAAAGGAAAAGACGCAGTCTTCAATATGGAGTCTGGTCGCCCTGATGGCGGAGTCATTATTGGCCGCAAAGGGACTGCAAGCCCCAAAATGGTTATTAAAGGAATTGGAGCCCATGCTGGAAATGAGCCTGAAAAAGGAGCCAGTGCCATCCTTGAAGCAGCTCAAAAAATCATTGATATCCACAACCTGACCGATCTCACCAAAGGAACCACTTTCAATGTAGGCACAATCAAAGGCGGCGTGGTTTTCAATGCTGTACCAGATAATGCCACCCTCGAAATTGATATCCGAGCCTTAACTCTAGACGAGATGAATAAAGCTCTCGAAAATCTACAAAAAGTCGCAGAAAAAACCTATGTACCAAAAACGGAAACCACTATGGTAAAAATGGCTCCCTCTTTCCCTCCAATGGAAACTACGGAAGGTGTAAAAAACCTTTTTGCCCTAGTTCAAGAACAAGGCAAAAAACTAGGAGTTGATATCCAAGGCTTCGTTAGTGGCGGTGGTTCCGATGCTTCACTAACTGTCCAAGCTGGTGCACCTACAGTCTGTGCTATGGGCTCCCGCGGTGGACTCAACCATAGCGTCGACGAATATATCCTCATTGACGGATTCATGGAAAGAGCAAAATTACTGGCCCTTTGTATTGATGCAGTCTAAATCGGTGCTGAAACCAATAGAATAAGTAGAACTAAAAAAATCGGCTGATATTTTTAAGTATCAGCCGATTTTTTATTTCCACTTTTCAAGTTTGTTTATATTCTTTGGTTACATAATCCGAAGTAAATCCTTGCAACATCCCACTATAATAGCGAATTCGAAAAGGAATAATCATCCCCACAGTCACTTCGGGCGATGCGTTTTCAACATCTAACAACATGTGATCACTACTTGCACCTAAAATCTCTACTCCTCCCCATAAAGGGAATAAATCTTCCGGCACAGTGTCTTGCCGTCCTACCGCAACAATTGCTCTTTTTCTGGAACCTCGATCTTTGAATTGCGGTACTTTGCCAAACGCATCAATACCGATTTCTCCAGTAGGTATCGAATTTTTTATTTGGACTTCAACCACTTCGGCAAATAAAGTAAACCCATCTTGGCTCGAGCCAGAAATTGGTTTTCTCTCACACGCTTCTTGCCCAAAAAGAATTGCTTCTCCCAAGCGAAGTTGGGTCACGCCAGCCGGGACTTTCCAGGGTAAAAGTCCTACCGAAGACGAATTCCCCCCTGATAAAATTGGTAAAGGAAGGCCCAATTCTTTGCGAAGTTTCTCTTGTAGATCAACCATCTCTTGGAGCACAGCAGTTGTTGGGATTACTCCCCCATAGCAAGCAAAATTAGAGCCAATGCCCTGAAGGTTTAGATTCGGAAGCTTTGACATCTCCCGAGCAACCTCAAATAAATTTTCCTTTAAAATTCCTTCTCGTAAATCTCCCATTTCTACCATTAAAATTAAATCAATTTCTCGTCCCGCTTTTTGAGCTGCTTCCGAAAGCTTTTGGGCTGTAGAAAGTTCTGAAATATAAAGCCCATCCACATAATGAGCGATTTTATCCACCTCGCTCTGCATAGGGATTCGTAGCAACCAGAGAGGAACCTTAATCCCACCTTCCCGCAAGGAGATAATATTTTTCATCCGTGAATCTCCCAGACCAGCAACTCCAGATTCTTCTAGAACTTTAGCAATTTGAATATCTCCACAAAAACCTTTCGTAATTCCAATAATAGAAATTCCTAGGTCCTTACTGATCTGGACAATATTTTTGGCATTACCATGAAGGATATCTAAGTCCGTTACAAGTTTTGGATACATCGCGGTCATCCTCACACTCTCATCATAAAATTTTATTTTAAGACTACATTACTACTAGCTTCTGCAAAACCAGAGATTCTCCTTCAAAAAGGCACCTGATCAAAAAAATCAGATGCCTTTTAAGATTTACTTATTTAGTTGCAAAAGGAGAAGGACATTTTTTCGTCCACTCAGTTGCTTTTTCATATTCATAAGCAATCTGAAGAGTTTCAAAGTCCCCTTGGGGTCTACCAATAATTTGCATACCCATTGGCAAACCATCCGCATTAAACCCAACTGGCACACTAATTGAAGGGCAGCCCATAAGACTCGCCAAAATAACAACCTCCATCCAACGATGATAAGTGTCCATTGTACGTCCTGCCACTTCTTTAGGCCAGTGAATCGATTTATCAAAGGGGAAACATTGAGCCGTTGGCACAACCAGATAGTCATATTTCTTAAACATTTCTACTCCAGCTTGATACATGGCACTTCGGTCAAGCATCGCTTTCCCCGCACTTTCAACAGACAATTTTCCGCCACTTTCGATTTCCCAAACTGCTTCTGGTTTCATCAATTTCTTTTTCTCTGGGTCATCAGCTAAGGCTTTAAAGTTACAAGCACTTTGATATTGACGAAGAGCAATCCAAATTTCCCACATCCGATTAGGAGAATATGGGAATTGGGCAGCTTCAACATCACATCCCAAAGTTTCCAATACCTTTAAGCCATTTTGACAAATATCCAAAACCCCTTGCTCCATAGCCATATAGCCACCCCAGTCACCAAGCCAAGCGACTTTAGTGCCTTTGAGATTCATATCCAGTGGGGCAGTAAATTGAGCTGGGTCTTCCTTAATCGCAATTGGAGTACGAGGGTCCCAACCAGATTGTACCGAAAGGAGCATAGCCACATCTTTTACACAACGCCCCATTGGGCCTTCTGTCGCTAATTGCTGACAGAAAACATCTGCCCCTGGGTAAAAAGGTACCCGTCCTTGGGAAGGCCGAAATCCAATAATATTATTGTAAGCCGCTGGATTGCGGAGAGATCCCATCATATCACTACCATCGGCAACAGGCATCATATGAGTCGCCAAAGCCACTGCAGCTCCACCACTACTACCGCCAGCATTTTTGCTTGGGTCATAAGCATTACCAGTGGTTCCAAAAACAGAATTATAGGTTTGAGAACCATAACCAAACTCAGGGGTGTTGCTTTTTCCAATGAAAATTGCCCCACTGCCTCTCATACGAGAAGCCATCAAGCCATCCTCAGTAGGTACATTATCTTTAAAAAGCAGACTTGCCATGGTGGTTTTTATTCCCTTAGTATTTGTTAAATCTTTCGGAGCAATAGGAAAGCCGTGCATCCAGCCCATAGATTTACCTTCTGCCAATTGCTTATCTTTTTGGTCTGCTTCTTGTAAAAGCCCAGCCTCATCTTGTAGGCTCACAATCGCATTGAGTTCAGGATTTACCTTATTAATATGACCTAAATATGAAGCCATAACTTCGTGGCAAGATACCTCTTTTTGATGAATCTTCTCTGACAATTCATGAGCATTCCATTTCGTAATCTGTGTCATTTCTCTCACCCTTTCTAAGAAATTTTATTTATTTTTTTCTTTTTGATATAAAATGCGATTAACCAAAATCGTGCCACAAATACCCACTACCATTAAAAACCAATCCTTCTGTAAAAAAGCAATCCCAGCGACTTTTCCAACCGAAAGTAATGTTAGAGGGATCGCAAGAGCAATTAAAGCAGTTCGAGGCGATTGTAGGGCAAATTGCCCAAACACTGCCCCAATAATCGCTGGCACCGAATATGCTTTCACTGCAGCAATAACAACTGGCGGAAAAAGATTTAATAATTGAGTCCCTACAAATGCTGCCAGGGTAACTGCAATAATATTTGTGATAATCGAGCCTGCAATACCCAAGGTAGAGACGATTTCAGCTTCCGGTGTTTCGGGGGTAGTCCCAACTACTTCCTGAGCTACCGCTGAACAAGGCACTCGCATATTCCCGATATTACCACTTAAAAAGGCCATATAAGTTCCGGCTAAGCCCAAGACAGGAAAATAAGATAAAGGCTCAATGATATAAAAAGGACCAAAAAATACAGCCACTTTAAACCAGCTCTCCAAAGCTACATCCATCGTAGGAAATAACCCGTAAACAAAATATAAATAAATTACCGGCAAAAAGCACAAAATTACTGCCGGAAATAATGTCATTTTACCAATTCGATTAACCTGTGGATCCCAAAGTTTTCTAAAATCTACTTGTTTCATTTCTTCCCCTCCTTATGCTAAGGTCATCCCAAGAGCAATCCCAATAATCATTGCAATTCCTAATGTATACTCACGAAGCCATAACATTTTCCGTGCGATCAGTTGAAGACAAATCATACCTAAGATACCACCTAATACGGCACCCATAGGACCTAATGCCCCTTGATTGTTTGAAAGAACACCCACCGTAGAATTAAATAAAGTCTTACTATTCAAGAATGCGAATGCACCCAAACTGGCAGACAAGCCGAAAATTCCCAACCACTTCGGATCACCTCCACCAATTTTTTCTCGGATACTCATCATTTTACTTCCAAAAAATGCTACAAACAAAATCCAACCAATCCCATTGATCGCCATCGCCCAGTAAGCATTAGCTAAAGAAATCTCCGTAAAGCTCGGAGTTCCTAATTTCACTCCCATAGCTTGAGCACTAAGATCAGCTGCAATTAATTTAGTTGCTGCACTCCCTATCATTGTGAGCCACATCCAAGTTACTGGATTCCCTAGCACAGTCATCATACCAACCATCACGATAAACACCGCAACTGCAGGACCAATTGCAGAAATCATCCCACTTTTAAATCCTTGTACACATTTTTCTTTTGGAAAGCCCATTTCTTCTGCTGTCTTAAAGGCTAATTTGGTATACAAGATTGCTTGGATTAGTACAAAAATGACTACACAAAAAGCAATGATCCATAGCCCAAACGAATTGGCTATTTTTAACACTGATTCTGTCATTTTCATCTTCCTTTCTCTTTTTTGATTTTTGATCAACTATTTTCAATATTCGCTAAATAACGAAAAAAACCTTTGTCCTATGCTGATGTTTTTCAAATTACAAAGCTAACAAAAAAGTAATAGATAACCCACTAATAATCCAAAATAACAAAATCCTAATATTTTCAGGTACTTCTCATCTTCGCCTCTTACTGTAAAAAGGCCAAGAACAATAAAACTACTGCCAATCAAAATGGCCTGAGGTAAATTGAAAGCTAATACAATCCCTTGGTTGAGCCAAATTGCAAAGCCGATAAGGGCCGAGACTCCAAGGCACACTCTGCTAATTTCTAGTAAAATACCAAGCCGGATCGCTTCTGCAAAATTACCTTCTCGAGCATACCCAATCATCCCTTTGCTGATAGGAGCCACTAAAAGAATCCCAAGAATCATCCCGATCCACTGAGGCGAATAAGCTTCGCTCAAAATCGTCTTCTTTGTATAAGGAAGTAAAACCCAAGCAACTGAAAAAACTGCAACCAAATGGATCACCAGCCAACCACTATGCCAGTAACTACTAAAAGGCGATTCTGATTCAACAGCAAATATCTTTGAACTCTCATCTTCACTTGGAAAAAGAACCACTCTCTCAGCTTCTGGAGAGTGAATGGCGACCAACCAGCCATAAGAACATAAGCAAAAAAAGATAATAATCACCAGCTGAAGCTTTGACAATCCCACTTCTACAAATGAACCGGGAAGGATAAAAACTAATAAATAAAGTACAAAAAGAAATCCTAGATAAGGCAAAATAAAAGACCCTTTTTCTGCCTTCGTTTTTTTGCGTGGTATCACAAAAGAAATGATTCCCCCACTTCCACCCATGAAAAGCATCAATATCGAAAAACTAGTTTCTCCTAATAAAAAATCACCATAAGGACTGGCAGTCATAAATAATTCGACTAAACCTACAAACAACAAGCCCCCAATTCCCCCATGAATCAACCAACTATAAGCTAGTCGATGAGCCAACACATCACCATGACGATAGACCGAGAAGATGCTCCAACCAATCACCAGAAAGCCCAAAATAGAAATCCCCCACAAGCTAATCAGGTGATTCGAAAAAAAAGGATAGAAAAAAGGTAAGCTCCCAATCAGAATGGTAGCCAGAAGCAATGAATATTCTTGATGTTTTGTTGAATTCGGCTCTTGTGCGGTTTTAGAAAGAAACATCCCTAGTCCTCCCTCCTATTTGGTTCATTCTATCATATTATTCATTTTATAAAAATAAACAAAAAAAAATAGAGATGAATAAATCATCTCTATTTCTCTGTTTTGAAATAGTTCTTAGAATCCTAAAAGTCCGAACAAGATGTAACAAATAATACCGCTGACAGCAGCCATCGAAAGGCCCCAAATCAATAATGTTTTGAAGAGCTTTCCTTTGTCTTCGTTCTCACCAGCAGAAGCAATACAAAGTGCTCCTAAAGTAGAGAGCGGTGAAGTATCAACTAAATGAGATCCTACATCAATCGAAGAAATCATTGCTAAAGCAGCTTGAGTTCGATCAGCAGCAGGAATTCCAATTTCTTCAATCAAACCAGGTACCATTGGCAAGAACATTGGCATAACTACCCCAGAAGAACTGGAGTAAGCCGAAATGGCTCCTGGAATCAATCCAAGCCAGAAATTAACTGTGGTTGGTCCAGAAATCGAACCAATCATTTTGACTAATGCGTTCAAACCACCAGATTTGTCCATTACATCAATCAATACAGTCACTCCACAAACCATCATCATAACGCCCCAAGGCATTGCTTTAATAGCCGCTTTGCTGTCTCCAGCACTGAAGAGTAAGAGGAAGCCCGACAGAATAAATGCTACCGAACCAACGTTAATTGCCATACTTAAGAACCACTTTGGAAATACACCTTTAAAGATTGGTAAACCTGGGAGTACAACCATTAAAATCAACAAGGCAACTGCACCGATTGTCAGCATTTGATTTCGATCAAAAGCCGCTGGTTTTGGTGCTAATTCATCAATATTTACAGTTTTACCTTTTTGTGCTGCAATCCATGCCCAACCACCAAAAATTAAAAATCCGCCAATATTGACAATCCCTTGAGCCAACATGGAGTTAAAATGAATTTTCCAAGCAAGACCACCTAAAGAAGTCGAAGCAATCCCTAGTTCTTCGGCCATTTTAGCGATAATTCCATTTGAAATAATTCCAGTTGGAGCAAAAGGAGAGAATGCCGCACCATTAGATGCTCCTACTACCAAAAGAGTCATTAAAAATGCTGACATCCCCACTCGAGTAGCAATGGCCATCATCACTGGAGCAAGTAACGCTGTTGCTGCAATGTTACCAGGCCCAATGGTTGTCAAAACTGTAGTAACTACATAAACAATCACTGGAATCAATGCGTTATTTCCTTTAGCCATTCGCACTGCATAAGCTGTCAGTTTTTCCATAGTGCCATTTGTCTGAGCAATCCCGAATAAGAAGGTTACCCCAGCTAAAATCATAAATAAATCTACAGGAAAGGATCCCATAATGGTTTTTCCGTTATATGCTTTAAGAAGTGGTAACTTCTTTGCAGCTAATTCTAAATTAATCGATTTCAAAATTTCGGGAGCAAAAATGCTACCCACAATCAATGCAAAAGCAATTGATAAAATCCCTACATTCAAATCTTCATTAATACATGAAATAACAACAACAATTAAAAGTGCAATAATTGATGCCCAAGCGGCTGGACTAATCGCGGATAAAGCTTCCATGATTTTTTCCCCTTTCAATTTTCGAATATTCTGATTTTTGAACATTCAGATAACCCTATTTTTGAAATTATCGGCCGGAATGCTAACTTAATTAATATTCCAGCCGATTTTCATTTACAAACTAGTTGTCTTCCAATTCCTCTGCTGTTGGTGGTAACAAACTTACCAACATCTTAGTCAGTCCAATAAAAATTCCAATAACGATAAACATAAGTGGTACTGCAATCACCATCATAATAAAGGCAGCTTCTACAACTGGATTCATATTAACCTCTCCCTTCCCTTACATCAATGGTCCGGCAAAGCCGAACATTTTCGCTAATGCAGGAACTAGAGCCAAAACGACACCAGCTGCTACTACTGAAGCGACTTGACCTGCTACGTTTACACCAATAGCTTGTTGAATGATAAAGTTTGTTGGGTCTTCTTTCAAAGCCATCTTAGCAATAACACGACCGGACATTGGGAAAGCAGAAATTCCACAAGCCCCAATCATTGGGTTGACTTTCTCTTTACTAAATAGATTCATTACTTTAGCAAAAAGAACTCCACCGACAGTGTCAAATACGAAAGCAACTGCTCCCAAAGCCATGATTTTAATTACATCCACTGTCAAAAAATCTCCCACAGTCATTGTTGCTCCAACAGTAATTCCGAGGAACAAAGTAACTAAGTTGGATAGTTCGCCTTCAGCACAACGTGCCAAGCTTGGAACTACATTTGATTCTTTCAAGATGTTTCCGAACATCAAAGCACCAATCAATGCTACAGAGATTGGAGCAATAATACCAGCCACCATAATAATCATAATAGGGAAAATAAATTTTGCCCGTTGTGAAATCGGTGCTTGTTCGGTAAAGTCCATTCGAATTTTACGTTCTTCTGAACTAGTAATCGCTTTAATAACTGGCGGTTGAATAACTGGTACCAATGCCATATAGCAATAAGCCGCTACTGACAAAGGAGCAATCATATTCTTCGCAAATTTATTACCTACAAAGATGGTTGAAGGACCATCAGCAGCGCCAATAATCCCGATTGCTGCGGATTCCCAAATGGAAAACCCAAGTGCTGCTGCTGCTACTGCGGTAGCAAAGATACCAAATTGTGCTGCTGCTGCAAAAAGCATTACTTTCGGATTTTGCATTAATGGTCCGAAATCACACATTGCACCAATCGCAATAAAAATTAAAACTGGGAATAATTCAGTTGCAATTCCCAAATCATATAAAAGTCTCAACCAACCAACCTCAGCTTGGCCACTGTCGTGAACCACTGCGATTGCCGCAATAGATCCAGGGATGTTTGCAATAATTGCCCCAACACCCATTGGCAAAAGTAGTGTCGGTTCATAGTCTTTCCATACCGCTAGATAAATAAGTAATGCCCCAATTGCCCACATAACCATAACCAATGGGTTTGCAATCACTCCATTAACGCCCATAAGTAGCTCGTCTTGTAACGATGCAAAAATAGATAAGTCCATTGTCATCCTCCTCGTGTAGTAAATCAGTTGACCTGATTTCTAGTGAATTTTTTCGCTTGCGCTCTGGAAGCGGGCACTAAAATAAAAACGAAACAATTGCTTTCGCCCACGACATCCTCCATGGCCGCCCTCGAAACATCACCGGAGGAATACCATTTCACCCGGTCTGAGGCTTCGATTTTACAACCTGGTTCTGCCCTCTTTTTAGTAAGGCCTACATTTCACCTCCTACTGATAAGTATTGGGTACCCATTTCGCTGCTTTGGCAAGCTATCTCTCTATTGTGAAAAAGTCTCACATATAGTAGGGATTTTTCTTACTACTTTTTAAAGCAGGCTACTGCCCATAGTGTACGCTTTTTCGGTAGTTATTTCAAACAAAAAAAACTCATTTCCAAGAGTAAAATTGTTTTTTTTAGTTAGACAATCGGTTTTTTTAGTTACATAAGATCGTTTTCATCTTTTAGTTCCTACCAATAAATACACTGGATTCAAGGCTTGAAACAGAAAATGCTTTGCAACTGGACGCAATCGGGTATAAGCAGCTTGATAGCCCCAAAAATCATATTCTTCTTTATGATCGATAAAGTAGCGAGCTGCTCGATCTGCCGTTCCGGTAGTAACTGCGGTGACAACAATTTTGCCGCCAGATTTCAGAAGCTTTCCGCTTTCATCCAAAATATCTTCCAAACTACCACCAGTTCCTCCAATAATAACTGCATCCAACTCTTCGGAAACCTGGCTCATTGCATCTGGCGCAAGTCCCTCAATCGAAATCAGATTTTCCACACCAAACTTTTCACTATTTTGGCGAATCAAGTCGATTCCTTCTGCTTCTTTCTCAATGGCCCATACTTTGCCTTTTGGCGCAAGCAATGCGGCCTCAATCGATATGGATCCAGTACCAGCTCCTACATCCAAAATCTTGCTATCCTCTTTAATATTCGCTTCTGCCAACACCGAAATACGAACTTCTCTTTTGGTCATCGGAATTCCACCCCGGATAAAGTCTTCATCCGGAATTCCCATTTGATATTTCATTTTACTCCACCACCCATACTGCTGGACCCTCGACTTTTTCAGGCAACTGATCCAACTTATATTTTCTTATTCTTTCATTTTCATAGGTAAGATTCTCACAAATCCAAACAGTGGTCTCTTGAGACCAGCCTATATTTAAAAGAGCTTCTCCAATTTTACTTGGGTTTTCTCTAGGGTCTGTTAATAAGCCTAATTTTTTATCCACCTGATATTCAAGTGCTTCTTTCGGTGGGGTCCGCCCATGAAAGCTAGCCAATGTGGCATGATGCCACGGAATTCCCACTTTCGCAAAAGCCAAAGGCAAAGAGCCGATCCCAATAATCACTTCGATTTCTTTTTCCGGCCACTTGGCCTTCATTGCATCCAAAAGACTATAATAGCCCGGATCACCAGAGACGAGAACTGCCGTATCGCCTTGAAGCCACGACTCTTCAATGGAGCAGAGCATATTCTCTATATTACCTTTTAATAAAATTCGACTTTGATCCTCAAAATCGGGAAAACTCTGCAAGCCCCGACCGCTACCGATCAAAAATTTTACTTCTCTTGCTTTCTTTAAAGCGATCGGCAAGATGTAGTCTGGATGTCCTGGCCCTAGACCAATCACAATCAATCGAGAGTCCATCCCAATCGCCTCCCTATCTCTGCCGCATTTGAATCATAAGATAAAATTTCTCCTGACAATCGGGTCAATACAATCCCCACTCGAAGCTCCCCAAATATATATTCTTCCGATCTTTTTGCGGCTCTCTCGGCTACAGCTCGAGTCACTTTTGCCAATAACCCTTCTTGGTCTAACAATTCTAGCGTTTCTTCTGCTGTGTTCCCATCCAAAAGCGATGAGACCAGACTTGGAGAGGCCCCAGCTTGAGCAGCCAAAGCAGCAATCACTTCTCGCCTGCCATCGCCCATCTTATTGTGAGTATGAAAGGTCCCAGCCGCAACTTTAGCTAGTTTCCCAATATGTCCAAAAAGAATCACCTCTTTAAAATGGCGTTCGACAGATTGTTGAAGCATAAAGCCTACAAAATTACTCATCTGAGCAATCATATCGGGGGAACAGCCAATTTTTTCAGCCGACTTTTCTCCCATGCCACCTGGCACAAGAACGACGGTCGCCAAGTCATTTGCTCGAATGATCTCCAAATGGGGAAGCAACGACTCTTTAAAAGCCTCTTCACTCATAGGGCGAACGATCCCGGTCGTTCCAAGAATCGATATCCCACCCTCAATTCCAAGCCTAGGATTAAGAGTTTTTAGAGCGAGTTTTTCTCCCTCTGGGACGATCACAGTCACTTCGACTCCCTGACCTTTTTCGAGCACCTCTTGGACAGCCCAAAGGATCATCTGGCGCGGTACCGGATTAATCGCCGCTTCTCCTACCGGAATTTGTAGGCCCTTTTTTGTCACTTTTCCGACCCCAGTACCACCAATTAAATGAACCTCTGTACCAGTCAAGCGGACTTGGACCACAATCTCTGCTCCGTGGGTAATATCCGGATCGTCCCCACCATCTTTGATGACCTTAGCCCACCCCTCTGACTCAGAAGTCACACCAAAGCCACTGATCTTCATCGCCAAGGTCTGGCCTTGAGGATTTCGCACTTCTACCAGATCTGGCTCTTGGCCTTGCAAAGCAAGAAGAGCGGCTTTCGCCGCAACCGCAGCACAAGTTCCTGTCGTCAAACCCGACTTCATTTCCTTATTCATCCTACTCTTCCTTTCTGCCTTACAACTCTTTCTTACTCTTCTTCTGGGCGAGTATCATCATACCCTCGGCGACGAGTCAACAAAGTCGATAGATAATTCAAATCTTCCGGATCTTTTTGATCTAAGTGAGTAAAACGAGTTTCCCCGTCCAATCCACAGCGAGAAATCATGGTTCCTTGAGCCAATAAATTTTCCTCGGATAAAATACCTTTGATCTGAGGATATTTACGGAACACTTTCATCACAACTGCACTATCAGTGGCCTTCACCGCAGCACGCATTTTTTCTTCGCTAATAGTACCAGGAATAATGGTCAATACATCATTTCCTTCAGCTAAAGGCTGATTCAAATGACTAGCAATGGCCGAAAAAGAATTAATCCCAGGGATCGTAGTCCCCTCAATTCCTGCCTTTTGTAGAAGACGGAATACATAGATATAAGTACTATAAAGCATTGGGTCTCCCAAAGTGAGAAAAACGACTTTCTTTCCCGCTTCAATCTGGCGGATAATCTCATCCCTTGCAGCTTCCCAGTAGAAATCTTGAGAGTCTGCATCAAAGTTCATTGGAAAAATCAATTGAAGTACTTCGGTCTCAGGGCGAATATAGACTTTGGCAATTTCAAAAGCAACGCTTCCCTCTTTTTTCTCTGTACGAGGTGCAATAATTACATCTGCACTTTGAATCGCTCGCATCGCTTTTACCGTGACTAGCTCCGGATCGCCCGGCCCGACTCCCACCCCAATAAACAATTCATTTTTCTTCATTTCCACAGTTTCTCTTCCTTTCTCTTCTGGTTTTTTGGAATAAAAAAAAGAGCATTCCTCTTGCTCCTTGAAAAATACGGCATGACGAGGATCGCCCTCATCCCCTCCCTATCGCTCGTAGGTACAATCGGTGACACTCATAAAGGCAGGTCTCCTGGCTTTGGATTATCCAATTCAAACCTTCCCGAAAAAAATCAGTGGTGTTTTTGAATCAGCCTTGCAAATGCAAGCTCCTACACAGTGGCGGGACCGCGTCGGCTTTACACCGAACTTCCCTATTATGCCCTAAGGCACCTTTATCGCAAATATTAACTTTTTTACTCTCCTACTATACCATTAACTAAAATCGCCTGACAAGTCTTGGTCTTCATATTCATTAGAGATAAACCAACCCAATGGCCATCACCAGCATCCCTGCCGCAAGACCATACATGGCCTTATGAGGCTCTCCGTATTCTCTCGCAGCGGGTAAAAGCTCGTCTAAAGAAATCATTACCATCATGCCTGCAATCCCGGCAAACATAAATCCGATGCCAATCCCTCCGAGCCAAGGGCTCAATAATAAATAGCCAACCAATGCTCCGAGTGGCTCAGCCAACCCAGACAAGAAAGAATAAGAAAAGGCTTTCAAGCGACTACCTGTAGCAAAATAGATCGGAATCGCTACTGCAATCCCTTCGGGGATATTGTGAAGCGCCACTGCGCCAGCTACTGCAATTCCAATCTCGGGATTCTCTAAAGCTGCCACAAAAGTAGCCATCCCTTCGGGGAAATTATGAATTGCTACAGCTAAGGCAGTAAAAATCCCCATCCGCTGAAGCCGATGATGATTCTCTTTTTCGTCCATTTCTTCCACCCTATGAGCTTCATGAGGATTGGTCTCTTCTGGGAGCAAGCGGTCAATCAAAGAAAAGAATGCCATCCCCCCAAAAAAAGCAGCAATTCCCCATAATTGACCTTCTTTGCCAGGCATAAATCGTTGAATCACTTCCAATCCGCTTGGAAAAAGTTCCATAAAGGAAACGTAGATCATAACCCCGCCTGAAAAGCCTAACCCAATCGAAAGAACCGAGGTCTGAGTGCGATGAGTGATAAAAGCAATCAAGCTCCCTACCCCGGTCGCCAGACCAGCAAGCAAAGAAAGCCCTAATGCAAAAAGAACTGATTCATTCATCTGACTCTCTCCTTTCAATCCAACCCTTAATGATGATGCCCCAAAACCACACTAAGCATAGCAAAGACACTCATCCCTAAAATAATTCCATACATGACCCAGCGAGATTGACCATATTCCTGAGCCGCTGGCAGGATCTCATCCAAAGTAATCATAACCATCATACCTGCTACAATCGCAAAGAGTACAGCTAAGCTTTGGTCGGTCAACCAAGGATAGAGAAGGAAATAGGCCAATAAGGCTCCCACAAATTCTCCCATCCCCACTGCCATGGAGAGCAAGAAAGCCTTCCAACGACTACCTGTTGTTAAATACAGAGGGATCGCCACGGCAATGCCGACAGGAATATTATGAAGAGCCACTGCACTTGCAATGGCAAGCCCAGTATCCACTCCCTGAATTCCTCCCATAAAGATTGCCATCCCTTCGACAATATTATGCCCAGCAATTGAAATGGCTGCTAAAAAACCCATTTTTGCAATTTTTAACTGACGCCCTTCTTTTCCTTGTTCTGCTGGATGTACTGCATGAGAATGAGCCCCATGCAAAACAAGTCCTTCAAGTAATGCATAACAGACCATACCTACTACAAATGCACCAAGTCCCCATAAATAAGGATTGATATCATCAAATTCTGATAAAGCTTCAACCGCTTCCGGCAATAAATCCATTAAAGCTACATAAAGCATAACCCCCCCAGAAAAACCTAATCCAAGGGATAACCACTGAGTTTGATCCCGACGAATCACAAAAGCTAATAAACTACCGATTCCCATTGCTAAGGCTGCAAAAAGTGCCAACCCAAAAGCAAATAATACCTGATTTTCCAAAATTTTCCTCTTCCCTGTCCTAAAACCTAATTTTTATCTAATTCTGCCTGAGCTCGGCGAATAAATATTTCTCTCATCATCGGCCATTCACCCAGACCTTTTAGATGACACTCTACTTGAAAGCCTGCTTTTTCTAAGATGGACTTCCAAGACTCCTCTTCTTCTCCTGCCATATCATTGAGAGCATGATCTCCAGCCACCCACATCAAAGGAGCTAAATGAAATTTAGTCAGCCCACTTTGCTTGAGTTTTGGTAGGATATCCTCAATGGAAGGCCCGCCTTCTACATTGGCCAAAAAGACCTGCTTATTATTATCCCTCAGTCGATACCCGAGCAATTCATAAGCCACATTGGCTGCTTCCGGGGACCCATGACCCATCCAGATCAACCCCTCGGTTTTGCCTAAAGTCGGCATCACTTGATTCAAATAGCCAATCACTTCTTCAAAGTCATCCGGCTTATCTTCTTGTCCATTAAAGTGAAGTAACGTTCTCCCCATTTGAATCGAATCGAAAAACTTCTCCTGACTCAAACGAGTTACCAATTCTTTGACTTTTCGATACTCTTCTCCTGGTACAAACTGTAGAGGTTGAACCAGCACTTGTTGGACCCCATCCAGTTTTAGTTGATTAAAAACCTCTTCTGGACTCAAAGGCGCAATTTCACCACGACTCACAATTTTAGACCGAATCTGCTTCGAAGTAAAAGTACCGTAAATTTTAAAATCCGGAAAGGTTTCCGAAAATACTTTTTCCGTAGGCTCGATTGCTCGTTTAATTGCATCTGGAAAAGAAGTTCCAAAACTTACGATCACAATCCCCTTCTTCGTCATAAAATCCATCTCCTTTTTTCATTTTTTTCTGTGGAATTCTTCCATGGAAATTCATTCGACAATTGTGGATAGTGTGGATAACTTTGTGAATATCTCTCTTTTTCTAGCTTTTCCTGTGCGGAACTATGTGTATAACCATAGTTCCCTGTGGATAAGTAGAAAATATCCCTCCGCCTGTCTTTCTGACAAATACATTCTTTAAAATTCTTTTTTTCGCAATTTTTCAACAAATCCTTCAATCGTTTTCAGGCCGCCTTGCGAGGTATTTTGCCATAATTCTTTAAAAATACGAATAAGAATTGGTTGACCAAAGCCCAATTCTCGATAATTTTTGCTTCCTAAAATTTCCTCCGGTTTCCCTTCGGCCGCAATTTTTTCATTTGCCAAGACATAAACATAATCGGCCCATCCTAATGCCCAATCCGTCTCATGAGTAGAGATCAACAAAGTCTTGCCTTGTGCGGTTAGCCGATCAATAATATGATTTAATAATTCGGTACCTTCAAAATCCAATCCAGCTGTAGGCTCATCCATCAAAATAATCTCCGGATCCATTGCAAGTACCCCCGCAATAGCAACTCGCTTCTTTTGACCATGACTCAATATATGAGGAGCTTCATTTTCGTAAGCCTCAAGGCCCACTTCTTTCAAAGCCCAGCGAGCTTTCGCTTCTGCCTCTGGCAGAGCCATTCCTAAGTTCATCGGGCCAAAGATAACATCATCTAATACAGTGCTTGCAAAAAGTTGTACATCTGGGTCCTGGAACACCAGTCCCACTTTCTGACGAATAAAATTATTCCCTTTATGGCTATAGTTATATTCTTGCCCTTCAAAAGATATCTTTCCCTTTCGAGGCTCATAGACTCCATTTAACAGAAAGAACAGGGTTGATTTGCCAGCACCATTAGAGCCAAGCAATACATTTCGGGTTCCTTTTTCTACCTTCAAGGATAGATTTTCTAAGATTTTTCGATCGGATCGATAATAATAATCTAGGTCCTCAATTTCCAGAATAATCTTTCGAGACTCACTCATTGCAGCCACACTCCTACAGCAAAAAATCCTAAATAAAAACTAATTAAAAAAAGTCGCTTTCCTGAAAAAGGATAATCTGGATACCGATAAGAAAGTTGCTCTTGATAGCAACGAGAGATCAAGGCCGAGTAGACCGCTCGAACCGACAAAAAGCTTTTAAGCCCTAAATTGGCAGCCAATAATGAAATAGAGCGGACAGACTTTTTCATATTTTGATAGCCCAAGCGAGATTGCTGAGCCTTATAAATTTGCCCAGAGGTTGCAAAGGTGATAAAGATAAATCGATAGGTCAGCAGACCAATCTCAGCTAAAGGCCGGAGCCAAGAAAATCTGGATAGCCAAGCAGCTCCATAAGACGCAGGAGTTGTACTAGCTAAACCGAATAAACAAGAAATCGAAGCAAAAGCTCGAAAGAACAAGGTCTTGCTCATCTGAAGTCCTTGAAGAGTGACTCCTATATTCCAAGAGCCGATCGAAAAGGAGTAGATAAATTTCGTTGAATCCGAATCAACCGAAATCGCAATAGTCACCAAACTAATCATCAAAAAGAGTAAAGGCCCAATCCATAAACGCCTAAAAAACGAAAAGGGAATTCGAGCGCCAAAAATTAAGAGGCCGTGTATGCTCAGTCCGAGAAAAAATAGCATCCAAGGATTTTTCAAAAATAAAGCAAAAATAAGGGCTCCTAAAAATAAGAAGCCCTTTTCTGGAATACTGATATCTCGCCAACGATTTTGCTGGGCCCAATAATCTAATTCTAGCACGAGTTTTCTCCTTTTATTATCCAAGTTATTTCTTTTGTTTTTTTCCTCGCCAGTAACCAAAAGCATAGAAGATAATGCCCGAGCCAATCGCTGCTTGTAGTGCAAAAATCAAACTCTCAGTCTCACCACTTGGCTCCCACTTTGGAGTATACCAAGGTTCGTAATCTGGCGCAATTTCTTGAATTTGATCCTGAGCTTTTCCGTCAGCCCCCCCAAAGTCTGCTTCTCTTAAAAAGAACAAGGGCAGAACTGTCAGACCAACCACAGTAACTAAGATCATCATATTTTGCTTTGAAAACGAAACCGCCTGATCCATCTGATCTCGCCACCAAAGAGATAGAATCCCCTGACTACCATAATGAAGCAGTGTATTGTAGACCACTACCGCCAAAAGTCCTTCAATAATTGCTAGCGGAATCTGGGTCACTGCAAAAATACTCATGAATTTTACGAGAGAGCCATAGAAGCCATTAATGCTATCCGGGAAGGCCCAAGCCAGCTGAACCGATGTAGTAATATAAGTGGCCCAATCACTGAGGGCGACAGCGAAAAAGACAGCTACCTTTTCATGCTTATTACCTTTTCCCTTTAGAAGACGGAAAACCAACCATCCAACGAGACCACCAACGACTCCCATTGAGAATACATTGGCTCCCAAAGTAGTCAAGCCACCGTGAGCCAATAAAAGAGCCTGAAAAAGCAATACAATCACTGACAAAGCCGCCGCCACTCCTGGACCGAATAGAATCGCTGCCAAACCAATTCCAGTAGGATGGGAACTTGACCCAGTAAAAGAGGGAATTTTCAAAGCAGATAATACAAAAATAAAAGCACCAGCCAAAGCCAACAACATCTTACGATCTGGATAAGAGGAAATTTCTTTCTTCATTTTCCAAAAACCATACAGAACAACTGGAGCGGCTAATAAAAACCAAAAGAAACTCTCTCCTCTTGGCAGAAATCCTTCCATGACATGCATCGCTGAAGCTTCACGACAGGACACAACAGAAAGAGCAACCAATAAAACAGCAACTACCTTTTTCATCCTTATCCTCCATCTTAGTATTTTTCCTTATTAGGATTATTCTTAATAAGATATTACCAAAAAAGATAGACTTTGGCAAGTCTATCTTTAGATTCAATTTATATTTTTGTTCCCTTTTTTTCCGATCGAGCTTTCGCAAGCTCTTCCTTCCGTTGGTACTCCCTTTCCATCTCATCTCTTCTTGCCGCATCTTTACGCTTGCGCTCTTGGCGGCCTTTCCACCAAAAATAACCATAGAGAAAAAAGAGCGGGAATACAGCCATATTAAAGTAGCCACCGATTCGCCCGATCCAAGTTAGATTGGCTGGATCTGCATATTGACCGTAGTATCCGATCCCCACGCAAGCGATCATAATCACCGAGATGATGATTCTCTTTCCTATATATGAATCAGTAATTAGCACATTTTTAATATCGTTTTTATCTTCTGCCACGTTCTTCTCACCTTTCTCCTTTGTCTACCTAGACATACTTTATCTTTAACAGATTCTTTATTCTAGCCGATTTTCCTTTTTATCTTCATATTTTTTTTACTTCCGATTTAACTCTATCAAAGAATTTACTTTCAAATTTTCTAACAAAACAATACAAAAAGGATATTATATCTCCGTCAAAACGATTAAACCTAGTTCTTTTTTCATCAATAAACTGGAATTTTTCCTATTTTATTTTGTTGACATAAATTTTTAATCCTTCTAAGCTAAACCATATTGATATCAATAAAAAAATCCCTCATTTTAAAAGGAGGCACTATGGAAACATACCCAATCATTGTCAAAGACTTAAGAAAATCTTATGGCTCTTTCGAAGCTGTGAAGGGAATTTCTTTTCAAGTCAGTCCAAATACCTGCTATGGCTTCTTGGGACATAACGGGGCCGGAAAAACAACTACCATGAAAATGATCACCGGACTCGCAGAGGTGACCAGTGGCTATTTAGAAGTACTTGGCACTCAGATCACCCGACTCACTCCACCAACAGTGAAGCAACGAATCGGCGTAGTCACCCAAGAAGATGGTCTTGATGACGAGCTCTCGGCTTTAGAAAACCTTTCCTATTTTGGTCTTTTTTACGGACTAAGTCAGCAAGAAGCCACTCGCAGAGGCAAAGAATTGATTGAATTTATGGGAATGGCAGGTCGCGAAGATGTGCACATCGACTCCCTATCTGGTGGCTTAAAAAGACGCTTAGTAATTGCTCGGGCCCTCATTTCAAATCCCGAATTGGTCATTCTCGACGAACCTACTACCGGCTTAGACCCGGCGGCTCGAAGATTAGTCTGGCAGAAGCTGGAAGAGCTAAAAAAACAAGGAGTAACTTTACTTCTCACCACTCACTATATGGAAGAAGCAGCCATGCTATGTGATCAAATCGCTGTCATGAGTGATGGAATCATCCTCGACGAAGGTTCTCCTGCTGAATTGATCCAGCGTCATGCCACGCCTCAAGTACTGGAAATCAAAATGGCCGACCTGCCTCCAGCTTTCTGTGAATGTGTTGCTCATTTACCTGGCGAATGGTTTTCGGTCTCTGACCGCTGGTTCTTTTATGCAGAAGACACCGATGAAGCCCGCAAAAACTTAATTTGCGCTGGCTTAAACCCAGCCTATCTGGTCCAAAGAGCGGGAAATCTGGAAGATGTTTATCTAAAATTAGCTGGAAAGGAAGCGGAAAGTTGATGCCAAAATTTTATCCTTTAATCAAACGTAGTCTCCACATCCTGTGGAAAGGTTGGATTGTAAAATTTGCTTTAAATTTTAGCCAACCATTCCTTTATATCACTGCCATGGGAGCTGGGATCGGGTCCTACATCCACGAAATGAGTGGGGTTTCCTACTTAACTTATGTGGCCACTGGAATCGTTGCTTCGATTCCAATGTATGAAGCAGCCTTCTCATGCACCTATGATGTGTTCGTCCGAATGTACTATCAAAAAATTTATCAATCCATGCTAACCACCCCGATTGGAATTCGAGAAATTGTGATCGGTGAAGTTTTCTCAGCAGTCATCAAGAGCCTTCTCTACTCCAGTGGTGTTATTTTCATTCTGGTTCTCATTGGATTGATCAATTCTTGGATGGCCCCTGTAGCTCTACTCCCTATCGCCCTCCTAGCTCTTATCTTTGCACTACTGTCTCTCTCAGTCACTGCAATTGTACCTTTTATTGATTACTTCAATTTCTATACTTTGCTATTTATTACACCGGCTTACCTTTTTTCAGGAGTTTTCTTCCCTATTTCGACCTTACCGGATTGGGCCCAACTTCTGATTTGGTTGAATCCTGTCTATCATGGCGGCGCTTTGTGCCGAGGTTTTCTACTGGGCACCCTGCCGGACCAATGGATTTATCACTTCCTTGTGCTTTTTGCTATGATCGGAGTTCTTGCTTTACTGCCCGAACGACTGTTATACCGAAGAATCATTCAGTAATCTTTTTAAGTCCTCTTATCAAGCTTCACAAACCTGATAAGAGGACTTTTCATTTATTTGAAGAAACTATCAATAGAGTACAAGTTTCTAAACTTAGTTCGGTATTCATATAAGGAGGAACTATGAAAAAATGGATTTTATTCTGTCTACTGATTTCATTTATTGGAATCTTCTCCGTTAGTGATGCCCGCTCAGCTGTATCTAACTTTAAAAATCCCGAAACCAATCTAACCGATATTGATTTGATTGTCATCGATCCACTCATTTATGACTCGAATCTTCAAATTGATGACTTTGATCGGCAACGTATTGAAGCAGCATTTCAACAAGAGTTTCACTCTTTTCCGGTAAAGATTCATTGGAGGTCTGATACAACCGCAATACCAGAAGCCAAAAATCCGGCTTACCTGATTATCTACCTCAAAAATTATGCTTGGGATCGCTACGTATCACCAGGACATTATGAATCTTATTCTACCACCAGTTATGACTCCATTATTGATGACTACTATTGGGATCAGCGGGGTCGCCGACATTCTTGGGGGATTGCTCCAAGAACTATTTCGAGAACTTATTATGTAGACCCAGAGGAAAATATGCGAGCCCGAGCAGCCCTCCAAATGACCCTCCAAAATAACGAAGGAACAGTTAATTACTGGATTTATACTCAAGAACGCTTTGACAATGGTCAAAAATCGACTCCTGACAAAAGTCTCCAAACCATTCTAAAAGAAGCAAAAAAACAATTTACAAAAGAGTTAAAGAAGGATACTCCTTAAAAAAATCATTTCTTCCTAGTGTTGCTTTTTTTGACACATTTAAAATTACAAATTAGATTAGAATAAATAATAATCTTTTATCTTTACATCCTGATAAGGAGGACGCTAATATGAAAAAATTATTCCTATTTCTTGCAATTTTAGGAACCTTGCTTTTCTCTACTTATAGCGAAACTGAGGCAAAATCCTATGTAACCGATTACAAAAATCCGGAGAAAAATCTTGCCGAAATTCAACAAATCTTTATCCTACCAATCAACTATGAAGATAATTTAGCTCTTGATGACTTTGCCCGATTGCGAATTCAAACAGAAATTCAAAATAATTTTAAAGATTTCCCGATTATTGTCAATTGGCTGACCGAAGAGCAAGACCTACCCCATACACTAACCGCAAATCAAGCCAAGCTTATTATTAATGTAACAAAATTTGATACCCGGATTCACGAGACCGAAGGGCGCTATGAAAAGACCGTAACCCCCACTGTTGTCGTTGGTGGCTACTGGAATTCCAGTCGTTACTATGATTACGATAATCGATATTATCGTGGCGGCTATTATGGGGATCGTTCCCACCGCTACTATTCTTCACGGGGCTACTATCCTTATTACAATAGTGGGATCAGCTTTGGGATTCCTTCCAACACAGTGAGCACCGAGTATATTCCACCCGAAGTTCTGACTGATACGAATGTAGAAATTCGCTTTACCCTCCAAAATGAAAAAGGCGACAAATCCTATTGGATTTACAATCAAGAAATTATTGAACCTCCAACCAGAAGAACTCTTTCACCGGATACAGAAGTTGCTAAAATCACAAAAGATGCAGTCAGAAAGTTTAGGTCAATCTATCAAATTGATCTCAGAAAGTTACCCAAATAAAGGAGGATACCCAAATGAACCCATCTTTTATCGAAACTTTGAAAAACCGCCGAACCCACTATCAAATTTCCAACCAAATTCCCTGCTCCGATGACCAACTGATCGAGCTGGTCCAAGAAGTGGTCAAGCACACACCTTCTGCTTTTAATTCCCAGTCGAGCCGAGTCATTGTATTATTCGGAGAGCAACACAAAAAACTGTGGAATATCGTTGAAGAAACTCTTCGAAAATTAGTTCCAGCTGATAAGTTTGCTCCAACCGAAGAAAAAATAGCATCTTTTCGAGCTGGCTGTGGCAGTCTTTTATTTTTCGAAGATCAAAAAGTTGTTGAAAAATTACAACAACAATTCCCTCTCTATAAAGACAACTTCCCAACCTTCTCTAGTCACTCAGCTGGCATGGTTCAACATGCCATGTGGGTCGCCCTAGCGGAGCGAGGAATTGGTGCAAGTTTGCAACATTATAATCCTGTAATTGATGAGTCAGTCCACCGGGAATGGGGCATCCCTTCCGATTGGAAATTGGTCTCCCAGATGCCCTTCGGTACACCAACAGCTCCACCAGGAGAAAAAGACTTTCTACCGATCGACAGCCGAGTCAAAGTTTATAAATAAGAGAAATCCCAGATTGCTCAGTGCAGTCTGGGATTTTTTATCTTTCATTCAATTTGTTATTTCCACTTTTTTCTACTTTAAGCAAAGCTTGTCGAACCATCTGGTTTCCAATTTTAGTAAGATGAATTGATTGCCGCTGATCTTCTTCGCTTTTTTCTCTTTTTAAGAACCTAGTCTTTTCCTACTTTATTTGAGCCCAATACAAAATAGCCCTCAGAGTATTTGATCCCCAGGGGAAAAGTGCACTTCGGATCCGCCCAAAGCTTTTCTCGTCCCCATCACGCCAAGGGCAGCACATTAGACCATAAAATCCCCAATAAACTACCCACTACAGCCATTTATTTGAATAAAGACACCAGACTTTTCTTGATTTCTGCTTCTTTTTTTCGGCCTGCAACAAGTACTATTGATTCATTTTCGCAACATTCGGCTATGAGCATTAAAAAGTTCACAGCCAGAATCGTTACAGATTTGAATCATTTCACACTATCCACTTTTATACTTTGAAGTCCACTTTTCATGACCCATTTTCGCATCGTCGGTCGGTAAATGAAAAATCGTTTCATGATTCGAGTAGCCAACTTCATTCGCAATCCAATAGTGGCGTTACTATATCTAGAGGTTACATTATCCAAGGACTCATTAAGCACAGTCCCAAGTAAAGAAGCGCTATCCATTCCATAGCTCATACCTTCTAACGAGCTGGAACTAATAAATCCACCTGCTTCGCCAATAAAATAAACTCCATCCTGACCCACATATTGATCCCCAAAAGATCGAGTTAGGCGAACAGGACTGCCTTCTCTTTTCACTCGATTGTCCAATATAAACCCTCGATCACGAAGGTGATCTTTAAAAACTTCAAATCGCTGATTTGCGTTTTCAATCGGAACTGCAATCCCGGCAATAAAATACTCATCCTTTGAAAGAGCCCAACCATAGGAGTCGCTAATCTTTTCATCAAATAAAGAGATATAGAAGGGCTTCTGATTCGGCGCATGGAACCATTCCTGAATTGCTACATAGACTTCACCAGTCTCTCTACCAATCTTTCGCCGAACAATGGAGCCTGCTCCATCGGCTCCAACTACGATTTTAGCAACAATTTTTTCATACTTTCCATCTCGAAGAATCGTCACTTCATAATTTCCATCAGCCAATCTTCGAACATCAGTGCAACTTGTATTTTCTCGAAGTTCTACCGAATTGGGGATTAAAGACATCAGCCATAGATCAAAAGCATGACGATCCATATTTAAATAAAATCTTTGATAGTATCTCTCCTCCTCTTGATTTACATCAATTGTTCGAACCGAAAAGATTTGAGGATTCACCAAAACATCTTTTGGTAAAACCAGACCCAGCCGAGCCATCGAGCGCTGAGCATCATCAGAAAGCAATCCGCCACAACACTTAGTAAAACCGCTTTCCTCTTGGTTACTTTTTTTATCAATTCCAATCACCTTTAGTTTAGGTGATAAAAGTCTAGACAAGGTCGAGCCTGCTGGCCCAAGGCCGATAACTGCAACATCGTAGATCATTTTTCCTCCTTAGTCCTTAGCCTATTTTATCTATTCATATTATATCAAAAAAGAGTACTGAAAATCAGTACTCTTTTTTGACTGTAGACCAAAGGCAAGTTAATAAAAAAATGATCTGTTTTTGGCCTGCCTTTTCCTTGTAATATAAAAATTGTAGGAATCAAAGTCTCTTTTATTAACCATACGAAACAGCTTCAAACTACTCGTTATAAACTTTTTTTGAACAGTGGGTGGTGCAGAAAATTTATTATTTCCCCGACCAAATCGTAGCCCTAGAAGCATGTAGTATTCCCGCTCGCGGCGAGTTGCGATGCTCTGCAAGCATGGCGAGCAGTAAAAAGAGCACTACCGTAGTGTTAACGATTGCCGAGTTATTACGAAGGCAGAGTTTATTCATAACGGTGCTTGTTGGATCACTACCGTCCATTTATAAATTGGCAGGTAGTGATTTAACACTGAGCCGAAGGGAAGTACTACAAGAAAAACGAATTGTTTTCTGCAACCTAAAATAGGTACAGATATGCACAAAATTAATAAGCCAAGTCTCACTAATTCGACGTTATAAAAAGTCGTCAGCCCTTACGTATACAGCCTGAGAGTACTGAAAATCAGTACTCTTTTTGATTATCTATGCTTTTAGTGAATGAGATTAATTGAGGCTCTCAAAACTTCCATCCATATTTGCTCGGTATGTCGCATTTCCACGAGTTCCCTTTACACCAATTTGGATCACCCGTTTATCTGATAAGTAAAGACCAATAATAATATTTTTATCTACTTTTGGGTCTTCAATTCCTTTTTCTTTTGCCTTCTTTTGGGCATCTTCCATGAGTTTAGGAATCATTTTAAAATCAAATTCATCAATGTTCCAAGAACTATTTGTAATGGCTCGAGCCAATGCTTCTTTGTCATCGGTTTTTCCACCACTTAAAGTTATTTTTACTGGATGAGGTCCACTCCAAGAACCATTGAGCTTTTTATAAGCATCCACATTGGTTGCTTTAGTTGGGTCTTGATAAGAAATGGTGACCAAATTTTCCGTAATTTGAATCTCTTCAAAAACCTTAGCTGAGCCAATTTTTTCTTTAATCTCGGCTTTCAAAGCTTCTGCTACTTTACTATCGGAAAACACCTTACTTTGTTCAATTCCCGACTGAGCCGTTTTTTCTTCTGCCTTGGATTGAGTAGTTTCTACTTTCTTATCTGGCTCTTTATTTTCTTTTTTATCACTACTACAACCAGCGACCAAGAGCAACGAGCACAATACAACCATTAATAGAGTCTTTTTTTTCAAAATAATACCCCCTTATTTATTTCCCTTTCAAATTTTAACAAATCACCGGAAGTCATACAATACCATTATTCAAAATGACCGTTTAACGTAAAAAGGAAGAGTGCCTTCGCACTCTTCCTTCAAATACTACTATAGATTATCTTATTTTACCCATCCGCGAGCTTTAATTGCTTGAGCGAGACGATCAATCGATACCATGTAAGCTGCCATACGAGGAGTTACATCGTTGATATTTTTTTGATACATAGCCCATACGTTTTCAAAGGAATGAACCATTGCATCTTCCAGACGCTGGTTCACTTCTTTTTCAGTCCAGTAGAGACCATAACGGTTTTGTACCCACTCGAAGTAAGACACAGTCACTCCACCTGCATTGGTGAGAATGTCAGGCATTACTACAATTTTACGTTTGCGGAGAATTTCGTCAGCTTCTGGTGTTGTAGGACCATTTGCAGCTTCTGCAATCACTTTCGCTTTGATATTTTCTGCATTTTCTTTGGTGATTTGGTTTTCCAGAGCTGCTGGAACCAACACATCACACTCAAGCTCAAGAAGCTCGCTGTTGCTGATTTGTTTTACTCCAGCTAGACCAACGATAGTTTTCTTTTCAGCCATTTCTTTTTCAAGAGCTGCAACACTGATTCCATCAGCATTGAAGATTCCACCATTTACATCACTTACAGCGATGATTTTAGCACCAAGCTCTTCAATGAAGCGTGCTGCGAAGGATCCTACGTTACCAAATCCTTGAACAACTACTTTAGCGCCTTTAATATCCATACCTAATTTTTTCAGTGCTTCCCGAACCGTAATTGCAGTTCCTCGTCCAGTAGCTGCAGTACGTCCAGCAGAACCACCTAAAATTAATGGTTTACCAGTAAGAACGCCGATATCATTTCCTTTAATTTTGATGTACTCATCGAGCATCCATCCCATGATTGTCGGATTTGTATTTACGTCCGGAGCTGGAACGTCAACTTTTTCGCCGATAACAGGAGCGATTGCACGGATATATCCACGAGCCAAACGCTCAAGCTCTGCTTGAGAAAGTTTACTTGGGTCAACAATAACTCCGCCTTTTCCACCACCATAAGGAAGATTGAGAACTCCGCATTTGAAAGTCATCCAAATGGACAATGCTTTTACTTCATCCATCGTTACGTTTTGGTGAAAACGAATTCCGCCTTTTCCAGGTCCAATTGCATCGCAATGCATAGAACGATATCCGGTAAATACTTGAATACTTCCATCATCCATAGTTACAGGAATTGCTACTTCTAAGCAGCGTTGTGGCTCTCTTAGAATTGCGTGAATCGCAGGATCCAATTTCAAGAAAGAAGCAATTTTATCTAGTTGTTCGTGGGCAACGTCTAAAGCCGAAATTTCATGGTTACTCATTTTATACACTTTCCTTTCCTTTTTGAAAAAATCACTAGGCTAACTATTCAAATCAGGTAAACAATGTGATTAGATTCACAAGAATTTTCCAAATATCCTTAAGAAATTTTTATAATTCTTGTATACACAAATTATAACCTATTTATCAGAAAAATCAAATATCTTTTTCTGTTTTTTTATTTATTTAACCCTTTCTTGGCCGTTTCAAAAAGTAAAGTTGCACCTAAAGGCAGGATTTCTTCACTCATATCAAAGGTTCCATTATGAAGAGCCCCACTACCTTCTTTTTTGCAACCCAACCAAAAATATGCACCAGCACATTTTTCTAAGAAAAAAGAAAAATCTTCTGCCGGCAAAGCAGGCTTTACATTTAGGTCGATCTTTTCTTGATCCAGCACTTCCAAGGCCGCTTCTGCAAAAATATCAACCGCCCCATCATTATTATTTAGTGGTGGATAACCAAATTGATAATCTAACATTGCCTCGCCACCATAGCCTAGCGCCAAATGTTCCAATTGTCTTTTCAGACGTACCGGATAAAGGTTGCGCATCTCTGCATCAAGAGTACGCACAGTCCCTTCTAGTTTCACTTCCCCTGGTACCACATTGTAACGACTTCCTCCTTGGATGACTCCTACATTAACTGTGACTGGTGCAATTGGGTCCATTTGACGAGCTCGTACCATATAAATTTGTTGGATTGCTTCTGCTGCCATCACAATGGCATCCACTCCTTGGTGAGGCAATGCGGCATGAGAAGCTTTTCCTTTCAAGGTCACCCAAAAGCGATCAGACGAAGCCATCAAATAACCTTTGCGGATTCCAACGCTTCCAGCCTCCAAATCAGGCCAAACATGGCAACCAAAAATATAATCGACTCCTTCTAACGCACCAGACTCAATCAGATAGTGAGCTCCCCCTTTTGGAGCCAGCTCCTCTGCTGGTTGAAATAGCAGTTTAACTGTTCCTTGCCACTGATCTTTGTTTTGTAGCAGCAATTTCGCAGCTCCTAAAAGCATAGACATATGACCATCATGTCCACAAGCATGCATTTTTCCCGAATTGCAAGACTCAAAAGGAAGACCTGTCTCCTCGACCACCGAAAGGGCATCCATATCAGCTCGTAAAGCGATCACTGGCCCAGCCCCATTTTCAATTTTCCCAATAATTCCATAGTGATTTGGAAAAACTTCATAAGCGATTCCCAATGAATCTAGTTCCTTTTGAACTCGTTTGGATGTATTCACCTCTTCTTCACTAATCTCTGGAAATTGGTGAAATTCTCTTCGCAACCCTACCACATACTCTTTTAAGTCTTTGCAGCCGTTCCATTTAAATTCCATGGCAAATTCCCCCTTCTATCTTTTTATACATACCCTAAGAAATGTAACCACAGACTTCCTAGTCCAAAGGAGATAATAAAATTGATGGCTGAAATGGCAAAACCAATTTTCCACCAAGTACCTTGTGGCACATAGCCCGCGTTAAAGAAAATCGGTGTCACTGCCGAGCCATAATGAGTCAACGTCGATCCGACTCCGCCGATTATACCAAACATCAAGACTGTATAAAGCGGTGGTGCTCCTAATGCGACCAAGACTGCTGAAAAAGTGGAGAACAACGCTGTTACTCTCGCAGTACCACTAGCAAAAAAATACTGGCTATAGCAATAAATCAAAGAAACAATCAAGAAAGCGATCCGCCAATCCAAGTGGCCAATTGCATTTTTTACAGTCATTGCAAAAAGATTGACCACTCCAAATTTAGCAAGTAGCCCTGCCATCCCGACAATAACTCCCATCCAAATCAAAACATCCCAAGCCGCCTTTTCCTCTAAAATATCTTGCCAGCTCAAAGCTTGAGCCCCAATCATTCCAGAGACACCAATCATCGCAACGGTAGTAGCACTTAGGCCCGAAAAAGACGAAGTTGCCCACAGAACCAAGCAAGTCAGAAAAATAAGAGCTACCGATTTTTCTTCTCGACTCGCACTCCCCATATCAGCCAATTCCTTTTTAGCTAGTGCTGGTGCTTCCGGGGTCTCTTTTATCTCCGGTGGATACACTTTATATAAAAAATAAGGAAAAAAGACCAAACAGAGCAAGGCAGGTAACGAAGCAGCAGAAAACCACATCCACCAAGTCACCTCTACACCAAGTACTTTTCTTCCTAGTGAAACAATCAAAGGGCCAACAGCCGAAGCGGTCATAAACATCATGGCCGTATTAATATTGGCTGTATGACCCATCATCATCAAATAGGCCCCAATTTTACGATTGGAAGTCTCACCGGGCTCAGACTTAAAAGCCAGACAAAGACTCTTGATAATGGGAAACATAATGCCTCCACCCCGAGCCGTATTGGAAGGAGTAGCTGGTGCTAGTATCAATTCTGTTGCTGCCAAAGCATAAGCTAGTTTTAAGGTACTCGTTCCAAAAGCACCAATTAAAATAAAAGCGATTCGTTTTCCGAGCCCCGACTGAATCACTCCTTTGGCAAACAAAAATGCACACACAATAAGCCAAATCGTTGTATCTGCAAAGCCACTCAAAGCCTCGCCAATTTTAATTGTCTGAGTCACTACCGCCAGAGTAATCGCAATAAATGCGACCCCACCAATTGGTAAGGGCTGTAAAATAAAACCCAGAATAGTCGCCACGAAAATAGCTAATAGATGCCAAGCATTTACTGTAAGGCCTGATGGGACAGGGATAAACCAAATAATCATTCCGACACCAACCACGAGTAACGTTTTAGTCAATTTGTTCATAAAACAACCACCTTCTTTCTCGCTTTATCTCACTATTATAATATCACTAATAATTAGGAAAAGGGACTTTTTGTAAAACCCGAAATGAGAGGATCATTCGTTTTTTTTCTTTGGTTGTATTATAATAAAAGTAAGATATTCAAACAAAGGAGGAATAGTTATGATTACCTATACAGATATCCTATTTGAAGGAAAAAAACCTCAAATAGATGAAAAAGTTTTTATTGCTCAGGGAGCTCATGTGCTTGGAAAAGTCACCATTGGTGAATTTAGTAGTGTCTGGTACAACGCAATTGTCCGAGGTGATGTAAATGAAATAACAATTGGTCGCTATACCAATCTTCAAGATAATGCAGTTGTCCATGTATCCGACAGCCACCCTACCATCATTGGTGATTATGTCACTGTAGGGCACAATGCAACAGTCCATGCCTGCACAGTAGAAGATCATTGCCTAATCGGAATGGGTTCTACTGTACTGGACGGAGCCGTCATCGGACGAGGCACCATCGTTGCCGCTGGTGCAGTAGTCTCACCACGTACGATTGTTCCACCCTTCTCGCTGGTGGTCGGAGTACCTGGGAAAATCGTAAAAACCTTACCAGAAAATACCGACTCGACCCATGCTCAAGCAGTAAAATACAAAACCCTCTGGGCAGAACGCTATGGCCTTCTTCCAAATAATGATGGGGAAAAGTATCATGGTGAAAAAATCGTCACCAGTAGCAAAGATAAATAGGATTATTGCAATGACAAAATTCTCCTTACCAAATTTAGACTATTTTTCCACAACAAATTTAACAAATACCGATCCTTCTTGGGGCGCTGACCAGGATTGGTTTCTTAGTTCCAATTTTCACCGCAAAGCTGGTTGTGGCCCCACAACCGCAACAAACATTTTGGCATATCTCTCCCAAGTCCATCCAAACTATGCACCTCTTTGGGAAAGCCCAAATTATACAGGAACTGACTATCAACAAATGATGGAAAAAATATGGACTTTTGTGACCCCAAAGCGGCTTGGACTTTACTCTTTTTCCGATTTTTCTAGGGGAATACAAAATTACGGAAAATCCCACAATCTTTCCCTACAAACTGGCATACTAGATATTTCATACCAATGGGCAGAAAAAATGCCTTGGGAACAAGTAGAAATGTTCTTGAAAGATGAATTAGAAGCAAAAAATCCCATTGCCTTTTTAAACTATTCCAATGGCGATTTAAAAAACTTAGACTCTTGGCATTGGGTTACAATAGTCGGATACCAGGATTTGTCCGACAAAAATGGCTGGGCAACAATTATTGATAACGGCCTGCTATTTGAAATTGACTTCAAAAGTTGGTACCAAACTACCTTGCTAGGTGGCGCCCTTGTCTCTGTCAAATAAAACCCAGAGTGACTTTGGCTTCAACGATACCAATTTTTCTGCAATCTAACATAGGTCAGCTATGGGGCTAATCAAATCATCCCAAACTTGGATTCACACAAAACAATTAAACCAGCTCATTTACTTGATCGTTTGCAACTAAAAAACCGTTCGAACCCAATGGTTCGAACGGTTTTTCTTATTTTCCACCTGCGAGAAAATGAACTGCTATAATTTCAATTCCTAAATTTTCAATGTCTGGGATCGCCGCACGAGTTTCCTCCTCGGCACCTCGGACTCGCAAAATCAATTTTACTGCATCTTCCGTAGTCTGATAAACTGCAATCGATGCAATGGACAAACCTTTTCGAGCAAACAATCCACCTAAAGCTTCCAGCACACCAACACGGTCCGACACTTTCAAAGTAAAGCGAGTTGTTTTATCCGTAGCCACTCCACTCATCTCCAAGAAAGCTTTAAAAATATCGGTCTCCGTAACAACTCCGACTACTTTTTCATCTGCATCCAGTACGGGCATCCCACCAATTTTATATTGAAGCATCAATAGTGCAGCTTCTTCGATCGGAGCATCTGCTTTTACCACAATCACATCTTTGACCATCACATCAACAATTTTTAATTTAGCCAATAAATAGTTAATCTCATATACCGAAAGAGTGGTCGCCGAAGAGGGAGCCACTTGACGTAAATCTTCCTCAGTCACCCAGCCCACTAATTTTTCCCCATCCATCACAGGCAAACGGCGAAAATGATTCTTCCTCATCATTTCCTGAGCTGTTGTCACTGTTGTCTCGGGACTGATCGTCACTGGATTCGGGGTCATTCGATCTGCTACAAACATCTGTTTTCCTCCTTTCTATTCTTCGCCGCCCAGATAGGCGGCCTTTACCTCTGGAGAATTCGCTAATTCTTTGCCTTCGCCTTCTAAGTTAATCTTACCGGTCTCCAGCACATAAGCGTAATCAGCTACTCCCAAAGCCATATGGGCGTTTTGCTCTACCAAGAGTACTGTTGTACCGGTTGTATTAATATCTCGTACAATCTGGAAAATCTCTTTTACCAGAAGAGGGGCCAATCCCATCGAAGGTTCATCTAAAAGTAGCAACCGGGGGCGACTCATCAAAGCCCTTCCCATAGCGAGCATTTGTTGCTCGCCTCCTGAAAGAGTTCCAGCCATTTGCTTTTCTCTTTCTTTTAGCCGAGGAAAACGAAGAAATATTTTATCCATATCTTCTTGGATTCCTTGCTTATCGTTTCGGATGTAAGCGCCTAGATCAAGATTCTCTCGAACAGTCATATTAGCAAAAACTCTTCTGCCCTCTGGCACTTGGCTCATACCAAGGCTCACAATTTCTTGAGCTGCCAATTTGTGAATCTCTTTCCCCTCTAAAAGAATTCTACCTTCGCTCGGTTTTAAAAGACCCGACAAGCTTCGAAGGGTTGTCGATTTCCCCGCACCATTTGCTCCGATCAAAGTCACAATCTTCCCTTGAGGCACCTCAATTGAAATTCCTTTGAGGGCATGAATCGCTCCATAATGAACATGTAAATTTTCAACTTTAAGCATCTTAGCCCTCCTCTCCTAAATACGCTTGAATGACCCGCGGATTATTTCGAATTTCTTGAGGTGTCCCTTGGGCAATCACCGTACCATAATCAAGAACATAAATTCTCTCGCAAAGCTTCATCACCAAAGACATATCATGTTCAATCAATAAAATCGTTAAATCAAACTTCTCTCGAATCCACTGAATCAGTTCGGTAAGCTCTTTGGTCTCCTGAGGATTCATCCCTGCCGCTGGTTCATCTAACAAAAGTAGCCGTGGATGAGTTGCTAAAGCTCTGGCAATTTCCAATCTTCGTTGCTCTCCATAGGGAAGATTCTTGGCTAGCTCATCTTTTTTATGAGCCAGCCCAAAAATTTCTAGCAATTGAAGCGATTCTGCCACGATCGCTTTTTCCTCCGCCATATAACGGCCAAAGCGAAAAATACTCTCTACCACCGAATATTTTACCCGAAAGCTACAAGCAGTTCGGATATTATCTAGCACTGAAACCTCCGAAAAAAGGCGAATATTTTGGAAAGTTCGAGCCATCCCACCCTGAGTAATTACATAAGGCTTTTTGCCCTGAATTTCTTTGTCCTCAAAAAACACCTTTCCCTCGGTTGGTTCATAAACTCCAGTCACCAAATTGAAGAAGGTGGTTTTCCCCGCTCCATTTGGGCCAATCAGCCCGACCAATTCTTTTTCTCCGATCTCCATTGATACTTCATTTACCGCCCGAAGTCCGCCAAACTCTTTCGACAAATTTTCTACCTTAAGCAGCATTTTTATCGCCTCCTTTGCCGAAGATTCGACGAATCATATACAAACCAAATTCTTTACTTCCCATAATTCCTTGAGGTCGGAAATTCATCAACCCAACCAATCCAGCCGAGAAAATAAGCATCCGAGCTTGGGGATAGTCAGATAAAGCCGCCGAGACCAAGGTAATCAAACTGGCTCCAACAATCGAACCAGTAATCGAACCAAGTCCACCTAAAACCACCATAGTCAAAATGTAGAAAGACTGAACAAATGTATAAGAAGAAGGATGGACAATCCCATACTGATGAGCTGCTAATGCTCCAGCTACACCTGCAAAAAAAGCACCGATCGTGAAGGCTAACACTTTATAAAAAGTTGTGTTTACTCCCATCGCTTCTGCAGCAATTTCATTTTCCCGAATCCCAATACAAGCTCTCCCATAATTGGAACGAATAAAGTTTTTGATAATAAAGACACTCACCACCATCGCCCAAAAAGCCCAAGTAAAAGTTGTCTCAATTGGAATTCCGCTGAAACCAGCAGCTCCGCCAACATATTCGATATTCAAGATCACAATTCGAATTATCTCTCCCAGTCCGAGAGTCGCAATGGCCAAATAATCCCCTTGAAGACGCAAAGTCGGTAAGCCAACCAAAAAGCCGAGCACCCCAGCCGCCAAAGCCCCGAGTAAAATTGCCCCAATAAAAGGTACATCAAAATTTGTGGTCGCAACTGCCGAAATGTAAGCCCCAACGGCCATAAATCCTGCATGACCAATCGAAAATTGTCCTGTAAATCCATTAATCAAATTCAAACTCACTGCCAAGATAATAAATACCAAGACCTGCTTGATATTCAAAGCCCAAAAAGGGGATAAAATTCGCTCTTCAATTGCAAAGTATAAAATCCCATAGAGAAAAGCTGCACCCAGAAAAGCCATGCCATCTTTTTTTCGTAATTGCTCCACTTTTCTCCCTCCTATACTTTCTCTTTTGTGTTCTTACCAAAAAGACCAGCCGGTCTAAATAAAAGAACCATAATTAAAATTCCAAAAGCCACTGCATCTCGGAAAGTAGAAGACCAAAAACCGCTCACCATTGATTCGATAATCCCCAGAAGTAGTCCGCCGGCCATGGCGCCTGGGATCACTCCGATCCCGCCGAGTACAGCCGCCACAAAGGCTTTTAGGCCAGGCATAACTCCCATCTGTGGATCAATGGAGTTGTAATAAATCCCTACCAATACTCCTGCAGCAGCCGCCAAAGCAGAGCCCAAAGCAAAAGTAAAAGCAATCACCCGATCTACTGGAATTCCCATCAATCGAGCCGCATCTACATCAAAAGAAACTGCTCTCAGCGCTTTTCCAATCTTAGTGCTCTGTACGATATAAGTCAAAATTGCCATTAAGA
>JAGOHU010000147.1 GCA_017995975.1 Negativicutes bacterium | reverse complement strand
GAAAAAGGACTTACCGCCCCCAAGCCACAAGAGGAGTTAGAAGGTTTTTTTGATTTTTGCAAAGGATTTGGCTTTCCAACACCTACTGATCCAGAATCTGTGAGAAAATACAGTCACTTGTTAATTGAGCAAATCAATATGGGGACTTCGGAATTTGCTAAAAAGTTCGGTTCCTGTGGGCTCTTGAGAGAAGATATCTATTTTTATTCAGCCAAAGTGGTATGTGAGATATTAGACGATTGCCAAAAGAAAGGCGCTTCGGTATTACAAATCCAGTCTTTTCAGTTGGTTGATGAGGAGTTGCTCCCGATAATTGGACATAATTGGAATTCCTATTCGGAGGTAACGAAAGAACAATTTTGGTCAGCTTATCAGTCGAATCAAGATCGACGTGAACTAGATATTCTTTATCGAGTTGGGATATTAAACGAAGAAAATAAAAAACTTATTGATTTCAAGGAAGATAGAAGCGAGGTGAATGGATGATGGAATTTCAAGAATTATCAATCCAAACTAAAAAAGCATCTTGGACTAAGAAAATATTAGCTGAACATAAGGGCTTGGGTGGGCTAGCTAGTTGTAATCGGTCAGGTCAAGGAGATTATTATTTTTCTTTGCATAGCTACCTATCAGAAGAAGAGCTACACTCAAGTTTTTACGATAGGGAAGGAAAGTTACTGCATGAGCATCACAAAAATACCGATATTTCTTTTACGGATTTCCAAGATCGCTGTGGCGGAGATTTGACTTATTTGTTATACCTGTCGGATCTTGATGTTCCTAAAATTATTGGGACTGATCCAGTGCTTCTCCGATATTATGATGAGAAGTTACAAATTCATTTTAAAAATTTAGAGACTCAAAAAATAATAGCCTTACCCCCCTGGGCAATTCGTGCCGAAGTAGATTATGATTGGCGAAATCCGGGTACCAATTATGTCCAGCTTTGGGACGAGAAGCAAAGTAGTCAAATTCAAACACTGGAGGGACGAATTGCGATTCCATTAGGGAAATATGAAAATCTTCTTTTGCGGGATATTTCATCCGCTCACTCAGTCAGCAACCAAGAAGATTGGTTTACTTTTATTTACGAATCTGACGGGGAAAGTCAGGAGGGTATCTGGAAAGAGGGGGAAATTCTACGAGATGATATATCGTGGATTCGTTCAAGCAAAATTGAGGGTATTTTCTATTTATCAGAAGATTATCTCAAGGGAGAATGTCTATATCATATTCAGTCTGGATGGAGGTCAAACCTCTACATGACTCTAAATCATGCTTTCGGTGATTTATTCATTGGAGAATCAAAAAAGAGTCTTGACCTCTTAACTCAAGAGAATAAAGTGAAAATCTTAAGGTATATGGATAAACAGCTTCTTGATATGAGCCCGAAAGAATTTGATGTCTGGCTCGCAATGGATTTTTCGACTACAAATCACCCCAATCAATTTTTGTTTGTAAAAAAAGGCGAAGCAGTAGGAGAGATTTTTTGTTATGAAAAAGAAAAGTGGAATTTTATCCAATCCACAGGGATTGTTTTTGAAGAGAATAGCTACCATAAAGCCCGAGCTGATTGGGATGAAGTAGAAGAATCTTATATGGTTATCATGGAGAAGACCGATGGACCGCCATCCTTCGGTTATTATTTTTTAGATACTAATTACTTCTTGGAGATGCAAGAATGCTATCCTGTTTTGCCCAAATCTAAGGCAAATCTTATTGGTCAAATAGAAAATCATCATCAGAGATTTACCCTTTTTAATCGAAAAGGAGAAATTTTATTTCAGGTTTCAGGTCTTAGTAAAAATTTTGAACGAGGGAATAAAGTTTTTTATGTAAAAAATGATGAGCCCATGAGATTCTACTACATTGATTTAGTCACAGGAACACATAAGATGATTCAAGGAGAACTTGAATGGGTTTATAATCCCGATATCAAGTTAGAGGTGGAACTATTTCGCTGTAAAAACGGAAGAGATGTTCTTTTTCTAGTAGACCAAGAATGTTTCATTGAATTACCTAAAGAAATAGAAGTAGAAAATATACTTTATGCTTCAGCAAAAGAGCAAATGATTATTTTACAAACGAAACTAGATCAGGAGGGAATGATTCAGCTTTTAAAGTTAAACTGGGAGACAGAAGAATAGATACGTTTTATTAAGTGCTCTCAAAAGATTGAGAGATTCTCTGCCAGATGACTGTAAAACAAGCGGAGCTAGATTTAGTCGGGGCTGGTATGATGTTTTAGAAGCAAGGTTTATGTTTTCTCTGAAGGGAAATTTTGTGAAAAATCAAATTAACCTGGAGTAATCGTTGACACTTCACCCAATTCTTTGCTATAATATGCGTTGTCGGACACGGAGGGGTGTCCGAGCGGTTTAAGGAGCTAGTCTTGAAAACTAGTGATCTCGAAAGGGACCGTGGGTTCGAATCCCACCCCCTCCGCCATTTTACTTAAATGGCCCAAAACGACACATGGAGCAGTACTCAAGTGGTGAAGAGGACGGTTTGCTAAACCGTTAGACTGGGAAACCGGTGCGAGAGTTCGACCCTCTCCTGCTCCGCCAAATTAAAGGCTTAAGAGGCATTCGCAAGAGTGCCTCTTTTCTTTTTGTGTGGATTTTGGGGGCAAATTGGGTAACGGTTGGGAACACCCCATTTTTAATAAGTCGAAATGCCTAAATGTCGTTTGTAAAATAATTTTGAAAAGTACTGGTTTTACTGGATTTTATAGCTTGGAATTGTTTCTACCGACTATTTTTAGGTTCGCCAAACCATTAGAAGTAATAGATATATTTTTGCAAAGAAGATAGGTATATCAAGCTCATTTCGTTTGGGAACAATTGGGTTCCCAATGTTATTTTTCTTTTTTATCTAACAACTGGGGGTTTGATACCTAATGCAAATATAATCAAGAAATCTTAGTATAAAATACTACGAGACTTCGAAAAGAGATATGGGACAACAAGTAAGAGATCACAGGGGAATACGACCAAAGAATCACATGAAAAAGGCTGGAGTGTACTGAATACAATAAGCGAAGCAAAATCAAAACAGACCTTCTATCGTAACCTAAGAGTTATGATGGGAGGTCTATTCTTATTTTGAAACGGATTAAACGGGTTTGTGATAGCTATAGCGGGTAATTTAGTTTGCTTTTACTTGTTGAGATTTAAGACTTCCCGAATATGATTCATGATAGTGATAGCCACACATAGGATATTGGTAAATAAGATTAGATTCATAGGAAAAGTTGCAAAGATTAATAAGTAGCCATATTCAAAAAAAGTTGAGTCAGAATAGATACCATCTGGTTTGTAGATTATAGTATTATTCGAGTTTTGTAACATTTTTAGTCAATATACTTGGAAAAAGCATCCTGAAAAATAAAGAGGGCTAAGTTGCGCACTGCATCGCCTCTGTTTTGGAAAAGCTCTTGTAAGAGTTGCAGGGCTTCATTTAGCTCGGTATCTGATTTGATGTTGCCGTACAAAGTTTTCTGAGGATAATCATCCCCAAAAAGTAGCCAGTCACAGGAAACATCAAAAAAAATTGCAAGAGCGATAATTGCGTTTGCTCCTGGTCGTATGTTATCTACCTCATACTTTTGAATATTGTTAATTCGGATAATTTTTTCAAGAGTACCAATTGAAAGTCCTGAATGAATACGTAATTTGTGAATACGGCTTCCTAAAGTTGGCATAAAACTACTCCTTTGATGAAAGTAAATTAAAAATAGCTTGAAAATAAGTTTTAAATAACTTAAAATAAGAATCGTTATATAAAACGATACTAGAGATCTGAAATAAATCAATAGAAACTTTAATCTAAGTTTAATAAAGTGACAATATTGAAAGCCAAAGGAGGGGTGATTTTATGACTCCAACAGAGATTAAAGCAGCTCTTATTTTAAAAGGGGTAAAGATGACTGAAATTGCTCACAATTGCAGTGTTCGCCCTACGACAGTGAGCCAGGTTGTTGCTGGTAGATCTAAATCAGTCCGTATACAAATCACGATAGCTCGAATCATCGGTAGAGAATTCTTCGAAGTTTGGCCAAGAAGTTGACTCAACAAATGCATCTTTTATGATAAGTAATATTTTTTCACTAGGTATCATAAATGTGATAAAACAAGATAAATCTACAGTGAAAAGCGAACAATCTATGAACAATAAGGCGAATACATTGTATACAATACCGAACGGAATTACTATTAGTAAGCAATTTATTGCTTACTAATAGTAATTCCTAGAACGGCAAGGCGAATTGGTAAGTAATAAAGTAAATTTGGGAGTGTTGGGTTATGGGATTTTTATATCAATCGCTGAGCCGTTAAGAAAAAATTACAGAACAAATAGCAGAAATATAAGAAAAATTAAGAATAAGACCGTAAAAACTACAGAAAAGGAGTGAAGAAAACAATGAAAAAAAAGTTATGGCAATGGAAACGTAGTTGGTCGAAGCTTGCATTTGTAAGTACGATGGCACTTTCTTCTGCTGGCACTGCAGCAGCTGCCGAGTCTGGGACCCAAGTGACTCAGACAACCCCTGAGATAGAAGAACCGATGAAAAAAGACCCGGTCATGACTGTAGGTGAGGATCAATTCGATAAAAAGTTAAAGCTTAATTTATCAATCGAAAGCCCTCAAGTGGTGGTTCGGGAAGATGGCACGATTGATCAACCAATCCGTTTTTATCTATACAATAACTATCCAT
>JAGOHU010000146.1 GCA_017995975.1 Negativicutes bacterium | reverse complement strand
TTTATGGCGGAGAGAGAGGGATTCGAACCCTCGGTAGGGTTTCCCCTACACTTGATTTCCAATCAAGCTCCTTCGACCACTCGGACACCTCTCCATATAAAGACAAAATTTATTATACCTAGAAATGCTCGGTCTGGCAAGGAAAAAGAAAATTATTATTTAATGGGTTAGAGGTGACGGGTCGGTTTTCGACTTTTGTGGGGGAATTTTCAGTTTTTTTTGCTTCAAAAATGTAATTTTGGGATTTTTTTACGAAATAAGAGAGGACTTGGTATACCATTTAGTGCCAATTAGTACTAAATGGTGATTTGGCCGGGATTGGTCGGTGCTTGATTCGGTGGTAGTATTGAGTGTGAGATGGTTAGTTTTGATTGACTGGGATTGGGTTTGAGTTGGCGATCATTGTTTGAGGTAGTTTTGTACTTCTGGCCAGCGGACAACTTCGTTGATATTGATTATTTCAACAATTTGCCAGTAGGAAGCTCGTTTTTTTAGTTTTAGGGTAACTACTTTTTGAGTAGTGTTATTTTCTGAGGTTAAAAAAAGATTTAAAAGGGCTGTGTCGCTATCTTGTTGTTTGTTTTGGATATCCACTAGGGTCAGCTTGTTTTTGTTGAAAGGAGTAGGTGAAGTTGATGAGTTAGCTTTGGGTACGATGGGGCTGTCAGAGGTATTTGTGGATTTGTTGGGAAATAAAGCTGCTTTGATATAACTTTCAAAAAAAGAAGCAATTTGAGATTTGTGGGATTTAAGAGTAAAACGAATTTGATCTTTTTGACTTTCAGACATATTTTTTTGAGTCATGTACTCTTCGATAAGAGAATCAGAACTTTTTTCTAAAATCGCTTCAAGGTGTACATATTGATTGAACTTCTCCCAATCATTCTCTTGGATGGCTTGGCCAGCTTCGCGGACCGAGTATTCGGGTAAGCTCGTTACATAAAGGTAGGTAATTCCTGAAAAGATAGCGATCAGGAGAACGAAAAGAAAACTAAAGAGAAAAACTTTTTTTTTGATGAATTCCCAGTCCAATTGCGGCACCTCCACTAGCTTTATTACATATACTTTGACATTATATCATTCTTTCCTGATAAATTTCAAAAAATCAAGTATTGAAATGAAGTGAAAAATTTTCTATGATAGACTTCATGTGTATAAGTTTATTGTAGGGGGAATCGGAAAAATGAATTGGGAACTCTTTCGAGATGAAAAAGATGAAAAGCTGTTGGAGCCTCTTTATGAGCAAGAGGGCGAGGAAGGAGTCACCAAGGAAAGTATTGTTCGCTTAGATGAAGCGCTTGACAAGTATATTGATCAAATGGGAATTTTGGGTAAAGATGCTTCGGAGGAAGATATTTTAGAGAGAGTCGAAAAGTTGATTTTGGCGATTAATGAAATTAATAGTGATGCGGATGATTTTCTAATCAGTGGGCCTGAGCAAAAATTTCTTTGCAACTTTATCAATCGTTCGGCTCGCTGGGCTGGGCTGGAAACCGAAGAGGAAGATATCACTTGGGAATGGCGTTATTGGTAATTTAATAGAAGAAGAAATGAGGAATTTTCTCGTTTCTTTTTTTTATGCCAATTTACAAAGTGGTACTAAAAAATAAAACCCTTTCAGGGTCATCAAAAGCATATTTTTGGTGATATGATGAAATAAAGAACACTGGCATACCAGTTTGAGTTGTTCGAGGGAGGTAGTGAAGTGGAGAGAACGATTGTGTATAAAGAAAAAGTTTTTGAAGAACTAAAACGGGCAATTATTTCTCGTACCTATCAACCGGGTGAAATATTGAATGAACGAAAATTAGCCAGCGAGATGGATGTGAGCCGTACTCCAGTGAGGGAGGCAATTCAGCTTCTTGCAAATGAGGGATGGGTGAAGGTGATTCCTTGGAAAGGTGCGGTGGTTCAGTCTGTTACTTTGCAAGATATCGAAGAATCAATGCAGTTGCGAATGGCCATTGAGCCAGTGGTGATTGACTTGGTTATTTATAAAATTGGGGAAAAAGAAATTGGCTATTTGGAAAAACTTTTTGAAGAGCAGGTGACTTTGGCTCAGTCGGGTGATGCGGAGAAATTTATTTTGCTAGATCAAGAATTTCATTTATTCTTGGCTGAATTAACAGGGAATCAAAGATTGTGCCAGATCATGAGGCAACTTCGAGATATCCATTTGCGAATCGGAGTGGAGGCGATGCAACAGTCTCACCGATTTCCTGAGATTATTGAAGAGCATGGAAATATTTTGGAATGTTTAAAAACGAAGGAAATTTTGGGTGCTCGAAGAGCAATGTTGGAACACTTGCTGGTTACCCATCGAAGTATGGTTCGACATATAAAATCATTAGAACAAAGGGGAGGAAAAAATGAGAATTAGTGGGTTGCAAATGGATGTGGTCTTAGGGGATCGAGAACAAAATCAGGCGAAAGTCCGCCAGATGGTGCTAGAAGCGATGGCTGGAAAACCAGATGTTTTGGTGTTGCCTGAGCTGTGGGACTTAGGTTTTTTTCCGAAGAATGCACTGGAGCTTGGAGATATGGGCGGCGAATTGGCTCAAAAATTCTTGAGTGATTTGGCTCGAGAGTGTCAGGTGAATATTGTGGGTGGGTCGATTGTCCGACGTGAAGGGGATCAGATATTTAATTCTCAATATGTGTATGATCGCCAAGGAAGCTTAGTGGCTACTTATGATAAGGTTCATTTATTTTCCCCTTCTGGGGAGCATGAAGTCTTTCAAAAAGGAGATCATCTGGCAGTCTTCGAGCTGGATGGGGTGAAGATGGGAAGCATTATCTGCTATGATTTGCGCTTTACCGAGTGGGTTCGGATGGTGGCTTTGGAAGGGGCTCAGGTTCTCTTTGCTCCAGCGGCGTGGCCTCATCCGAGATTGAATCACTGGCGTTTGTTGGGTCAGGTGCGAGCCATTGAGAACCAATTTTTTGTGGTTGCAGTAAACCATTCAGGACAAGCTTACCAACTGGACTTTTGTGGCCATTCTCAGATGGTCGATCCGTGGGGAGAAGTGATTGTCGAAGCCGGAGATGGGGAGGAAGTCGTAACAGGCGAATTGGATTTTTCTGTGATTCAGGATATCCGAGCGAGAATTAACGTATTTCGGGATCGTAGACCCGAACTATATGAAGTAAAGAAAATATAAAGATAGGGGAGAATTATGATGACAGTACAAACTTTTTCCGTGGTAAGTAAAGAAGGAACCCGACAAATGAATGTTCATTATGACACTTTGATCGCAGTAGGATTTGCAGGGCGAGATCAAAAAGCGGTAAAGCACCATATCGATGAATTGGCTGCAATTGGGGTGCGCCCCCCATCAAAAACTCCGATTATGTATCCTTGCTCTACCAACTCATTGGTTCGCTCGGAAAAATTGCAAGTGGTCGGCCGTGAGACCAGTGGAGAAGTAGAGTTCGTGGTTGTTTTGAATGAAGGCGAGATTTATGTTGGGATCGGTAGTGATCATACGGATCGAGGTCTCGAAACTGTGGGAATTAGCAAGGCAAAACAAATTTGTGGAAAGCCTATGGGCCCAGTCCTTTGGCCTTACGAAGAAGTAAAAGAACATTGGGATCAGATCAAGCTTCAATCTTGGCAAAGAAAAGATGGCAAAGAATTTCTTTATCAAGATGGTACTGTAGGGGGAATCATGAAAGTAGAAGATATCTTGAAGGTGGTCTACCAGGATTGCCCAGGTATTAAAAATGCAATTCTATTTTCTGGCACTGTAGGGGTAAAAGACGGATTTGTGTATGGCGATTGGTTCCGTTGCGAATTGACTGACCCGGTTTTAGATCGAAAACTGAGCCATGAATATGCAGTGGAAGTGATTGGAGAAGGTCTGGAGTAATTCCAAAGTTTCTTTCGATCCAGCCGGTAGGCGAGCTGGTCTTGCTGAGTGGCTGAAGCAAAGTTTCAGGAGCTTTTCTTTATTCTAGGGGATGATTGTATGTGGAAAAGTAAATATTGGAATTAGAGGTGAAAAAAATGGAGCTTGCTCAGATTATTATGGTTTTGACTTTGGTGGTTATGATTTTAGGGATTGCTCCGCTTTATTTGACTGCGGTGGTTGGTACCACGATGGCAGCCATTGCGGCGGGATTTCAAATTATGGGAAGTGCACCCAACTCGGTTTCTAAGCTTTTGGTAACTGCAATGCATCCGGTAATTATTGATATGTTAGGAGTTCTACTCTTTATTGGTATTATGCAGGTCACTGGTTTTATGGATGTAATTATTTATAAAATCATTGAAGTGGGTAGAAAAAAAGGAGGCGCTCCAGGGATTGCTACAGCTGCTGGATTGGCAGCTGCTTTATTGGGAGCCTTGACTGCTTTCACTCAGCCGGTCATTATGGCAACGATTGCTGGGCCCGCATCGGTCCGCTTGGGTCTGACTCCAAATAAAACATCCGGTATCATTTCCATGGCCAATACAGTTTCCAATTCGTGTGGCTTTACTCATCCGACTATGCTGGCAATCTTAGCGATTACTGGTGTGCATTTTGGGCTGATCAATCTATGGGGCTTTGTCGGAAGCGTTGGAATCTATATTTTTGCTTATTATCGTGCGAAAAGAGAGATGATCAGTGAAGGGCTGGAAATTCGTACGGATGATGAGATCAATGACTTTGTCTTGCCAGAAAATGCTCCTTCTTTTGGAAAAGCAGTCTTCCCTTTCTTATTTCTTTGTATTGCTTTTTTTGCGGGATTCCCAGTGTTCTTGGTAGGAGTTGC
>JAGOHU010000145.1 GCA_017995975.1 Negativicutes bacterium | reverse complement strand
AATTCGTTTTTTTGATCGAATCCACTTTAATTTTAAATAAAAATTAATTGTATTATTAGATGATTTTGTTACAATGAATACATTCTAAGATAGAAGGGCGGAATGATAAGTGAATGCTTCAAAAGTAACTTTTCAGCAAGCAGAAAAATTGGCAAATCAGTATGGTACTCCGGTGATGAGAATCTCCCAAAGTGAACTACAGAAAAAGGTAGAGGTATTTAAAAAATACTTACCCAGAGTGGGGATTTACTACGCCATGAAGGCCAATCCAGCCAAAGAGATCATCCAAGTTTTTTCCGAATTAGGGTTATCTTTTGATGTAGCTTCTTCGGGAGAAATGAGACAATTAGACCAGGCTGGAATTTCTGGAGATCGTATGATCTATGCAAACCCGGTGAAGACGACAGAAGGATTGTTGACTGCCCGGGAGCTGAAAGTGAAACGAATGACTTTTGATTCAATGATGGAAATTGATAAAATTAAGTTGGGACAACCAAAAGCAGAAGTTCTTTTACGAATTCAAATTGAGAATTCAGATGCTTTGGTTGATTTAAATAGTAAATTTGGAGTTCATCCAGAGGAAGCACCACAGCTGTGGCGAGCTGCCAAAGAAAAAGGATTGGATATGGCTGGGCTATGCTTCCATGTGGGGAGCCAGGCTGAGACTACCGAGGCCTATAAAAGAGCGCTTCTTACTTGTCGTACCCTTTTTGATCAAGCCGAAGAAGAAGGAATCTCATTTCGTATTTTAGATATTGGTGGTGGATTCCCTATTTCGAAAAAAGATTTTACTCCGGATTATGAAAGCTATTTTGGAGACATCAATTCGCTGTTAGAAAGGTATTTTCCAAAGACTGAAATTTGTGCCGAGCCAGGTCGCTTTTTATGTGGTGAAGCTGGCACCATTATCACTTCTGTGATTGGAGCAACTCAAAGGCGGGGGATGGCTTTTTACACTCTGGACGAAGGGCTCTACGGTGCTTTTTCAGGCAAGATTTTCGATCATTGGGACTTTGTGCCGAGATTTTCCACAGAAGGCGAAATGTACCCTTCTGTGTTAGCCGGACCTAGCTGTGATTCGATTGATATTGTGGTAGATCAGATTCTATTACCTCCCTTGTCGATAGGAGATCTTTTGATTTTTGATATTACTGGAGCCTATAGCTATGCCAGTGCAGGTTCTTTTAATGGATTTTCCAAGATTCGTGTCGCCTTAGATGAGTAGTAGGTTTTGCTGATTTATTTTGACTATGATAAGATGAGGAAAGGGAATTGACAAAGGAGCGATGGAAGTGAGTAGACAAGAACAAGCCCCCCTTCTCGAAGCCTTGTTAGCCTATAGTCAGAAACCGATCTCGGCCTTTCACACTCCAGGTCATAAACAAGGAGTCGGATTGGATCAAGAGTTAATGAACCTTTTAGGAAATTACGCTCGGGCGGATGTTTCCCTGATGGGAGACGAATTGGATGACCCCTTTTCTCCCTCTAGCTGCATTTTAGAAGCTCAAAAGCGTCTTGCGGAACTTTATGGAGCAGAGGCCAGTTATTTCTCGGCGATTGGCACAACTGGAGCTTTGCAAATTTTAGCTCTATCTTCATTTAAAGAAGGAGACTTAGTGTTTCTTCCAAGAAATGCTCATCGTTCGCTTTGGAGCAGCCTAGTACTGACTGGAGCTCGGCCGGTGTTTTTAACTCCCGAGTGGAATGAAGAATGGAAAATTTTCCAAGGAATATCACTGGCGACTTTGGAAAAAGCAATGATTCAATATCCAGAAGCCAAAGGATTGTTTTTGATTTCTCCGACTTACTACGGAGTGAGTGGAGAGTTGGAAAAATTAATTGAAAAGGCTCACCAAAAGGACTTAGTAGTTCTATTGGATGAAGCCCATGGAGTGCATTTGCCCTTTTTGAAAAAGCCACTTCCTCATGGAGTCTCATCGGGAGCGGATGGAGTTGCTCAAAGTGCCCATAAATTTTTAGGAGCTTTTACAGGAGCTTCTTGGCTTCATATTCAAGGGAAGAGGCTTTTACCAGAGAAAATTCACCAGTCTTTTTTAGCCTTACAAACCAGTAGTCCTAATTATCCACTGCTTGCCTCGTTAGATGGAGCGAGAAGGCAGATGGGAGTGGCTGGCAAAGCACTGTGGGGCCCCATTGAGGAAATGGCTGATGAGTTACGTCAGAGGATTAATCAAATCACCGGACTGGCTTGTCTTACAGAAGAGGAAATCCGACCTTTTTTGCTTGATCCTTGTAAGATTACTGTACGTTTTGATCAGCTCGGATTGTCTGGCATTGAGGCCGCTGATTGGTTGCGGGAAAAGAAATTGATTCAACCTGAATTGGCGGATCAGCAGAATGTGCTTTTTTTGTTGACCTATGCGGATAAGAGCGAAACAATAGATACTTTGTTGGATGCTTTGCAAAGCCTAGCCGTAGCTTTCCAAGGTCAGCTTTGTGAAAGAAGTGGGAAAATCCCGAAGGGGGAGCTCCTCGAAGCGAGTAGAGCCGATCTGACACCTCGAGAAGTATTTTTTAAAAGTAAAAAGAGTATACCTTTTGAAGAATGTATCAATAAAATCATGGGTGAACCGATTTCGTTTTATCCGCCTGGAATTCCATTGATTTGGCCAGGAGAGCGGATGGATGAGATGCGATTTATTCAAATTTCAGAAGGAATCAAAGCAGGCCTGATGGTTTCGGGCCCTTTAGATAAGACCTTGGAGAAGGTACAAATTGTGGAGGATTGATGATGAAGGGGATATTTATTACTTTTGAAGGACCTGATGGGGCGGGGAAAAGTACACAAATTAAAAAATTTATATCTTATTTGGAAGAGAAAAGTTATTCCTATAAATTAACTCGTGAGCCTGGTGGAACTGAGCTTGGAGATCATATTCGGCGAGCAGTCCTTGATCCAGAAGTGGGTAAAGTGGATGAACGGGCTGAGACACTTTTATATCTGGCCAGCCGAGCTCAGCATGTGAGCCAACTCATCCGCCCCGCATTGGAAGACGGAATGATTGTAGTTTGCGATCGATTTTCTGATTCCACTATGGCTTACCAAGGCATTGCCCGAGGATTAGGGTTGGAAAATATTAGCCAATTAAATGATTTTGCTACTGGTGGCTTGCTACCGGATATCACTTTTTTACTGGATGCGGACCCACAAAAATTGGAGGAACGTCGATCAAGACGCCGATTTATGGATCGAATGGAGCTAGAAAAAGGCAACTTTCAAGAGCGAGTCCGAGAGGGCTTTTTGCTATTACAACAACAAAATCAAAATCGAATTTTTAAATTGAATGCGTTAGATTCAGTAGGAAAGATTCGCAGTGAAATTATCGATGTTTTTGAGAAGTTTTTAGAAAAAATGTAGGGATGGGGTGATTTAATGAGTTGGAGTCAACTTTGGGGGCAAGAGCAAACGCTGGAAGCTTTTAAGAGAGGGATTTCTGAAAGAAATTTGGCTCACGGGATATTTCTATGGGGAGCTGAAGGAACTGGGAAGTCTCTAGCTGGCTCCTTGCTCGCAGCTCATTGGCTCTGCCAAAGCCCTACCCAAGATGGGGCCTGTGGTAGTTGTTATGGATGCCAACTTCGACTTCATGAAAATCATCCAGATTATACAACAATTGATTTAGAAGAAGGGGCTCGAACGATTGGTATCGAGGCTGCCAGACAGGTTGGCAAGGTTCTTAGCTTAGCTCCGAACATCACAGAGCGCCGGGTGATTGTTTTTCCTCACGCTGGCTCCCTGACTGTGGAAGCAGCGAATAGTCTTTTGAAGTCCATCGAAGAGCCTCCGGAAGGGACTTTATTCATTTTAGAGGCTCGCACTGAGGAAGAATTACTTCCCACCATTCGGTCCCGTTGTCAAAGCTGGCGTATTCAAGGGCTAGGTGAAGCTCAGACGGCTCGGTGGCTTGAAGAAAATAAAAATGTTCCTTCCGATCAAGCGGCCCTCTATGCTCGTCTGAGCAGCGGAAGCATCGGAGTCGCCCTAAAATTGATGGAAAATGAAGGAACTAGCCATCGAGATGGGGTGCTGAATTGGCTGAGGGACTTGCCCCGCTGGAATGGGGTTCAACTTCTTCAAGCGGCCGCGGCACTGGATAAAGAGAAAAAGGAAAAAGAATTGCATCCAATTATCTGTCAGGTAGAGGAAGGCTTTTCTATTTTTCGAGATTTATTGATTTATCAAGAAACACAAGATCCAAATCAATTAATCAATAAAGATCGAGCTCAAGAAATAATTAAGTTGCACCAATTTTGGCATGGAGATATTCTAGTAGAAGGATGGAACCTGTTGGAACGTGCTCAATTTGCTCTGAAAAGAAATGGAAATCCTCGATTGTGGACCGAATGGTTGTGGATTCATTTTTCGCAAAAACTTGACAAGCTAAAATAGTTGAATGACAATGAATAAGTATATAGATTCAAATTGAGAAAGTGTAGGGAATTTAAGATGCCTCAAGTGGTAGGAATCCGATTTAAAACATCGGGAAAAATATATTATTTTGATCCAATTGGATTTACCTTAAGTTTACAAGATTCGGTAATTGTGGAAACCGCAAATGGAAATGGAGTCGGAGTAGTGGCTCAATTGCCAGTCGACTTACCAGAAGAAAAAGTAGTGACTCCTTTGAAAAAAGTCATTCGTATGGCAACCGAAGGGGATCGAAAACAAGCAGAAGCCAATCAAGAGCGAGCTAAAAAAGCGATTGGTCAAGCCATGGAAAAAGTAAATGCCCATAAACTGGATATG
>JAGOHU010000144.1 GCA_017995975.1 Negativicutes bacterium | reverse complement strand
CAGAAGTGAGCCCGATTGACATTTTTGTCAAATATTGTTATCCTAGATGAAGTAGGAAACACTGTTGTGTCCTTTAAAGACAGTCCAGAGAGGCTGGGAAGGATGGTGGGTTTATTATGTCAATCTATAATTATATGAATTTTTATAGAACCTCTGAACCTAAAGTTCTTTTTGAGCTTTAGGCAGAGGTTCTTTTGCGTTTAAAAAAAGGAGAGTGGATAAGAAATGGATAGTAAAAGTATTCTTGGGTTGGAGCATATGGCCCTATCGGAAATGCAGGAAATCTTAACTTCGGCAATACAAATGAAAAATGTATTAAACCAGGATATTAAAAAGTTACCTTCTCTGAGAGGGAAAGCGATTATCAATCTCTTTTTTGAAAATAGTACCCGGACTCGGACTTCTTTTGAATTAGCGGGAAAATACTTAGGAGCCGATGTGGTAAATATTGCCACTTCTAGCTCTAGCGTAGCGAAAGGCGAGAGTCTGCGAGATACGCTTCTTACAGTACAATCGATGGGGACCGATGCGGTGGTGATGCGGCATGGTGCAGAAGGGGCAGCTCAGTATGCAGATCAAGTGTTACGTTGCTCGGTGATCAATGCGGGAGATGGAGCTCATGAGCATCCAACCCAAGGGCTTCTCGATCTTTTTACGATTCAACAGCATAAAAAGAAAATTGAAGGCCGAAAGGTGGCCATTCTCGGCGATATCCGCCATAGTCGAGTGGCAAGATCGAATATCTGGGGCTTGACCAAAATGGGAGCAGAAGTACATATCGGTGGCCCTCGTACTTTGGTACCCCCGGACATTGCTAATATGGGTGTAATTCTTCACGATACAGTGGAAGGAGCCTTGAAAAATGCAGATGTGGTCAATGTGTTGCGAATTCAATTGGAACGGCAAAAAGTGGGCTTTTTTCCAACTCCTAGAGAATATGCTCGAATTTTCGGTCTCAATGCTCAGCGACTTGGGCTGGCGAAAAAAGATGCACTGGTACTCCACCCGGGACCAATGAACCGTGGTCTAGAGATTTCGCCCGATGTAGCTTATGGGAGCCAATCGGCGATTGAAGAGCAGGTAACGAATGGGGTAGCGGTTCGAATGGCGATTTTGTTCTTACTACTCACAGGAGGTAAAAAATGATGATGGAAACCAGAGTAATTATCAATGGTCATTTGATTGATCCCAAGAATAACATCGATCAGAAAATGGACATCCGAATTGTGGATGGTAAAGTTTACGAAGTAAAAGAAAAGATTGAGCCTATTGAAGGGGAGTGGGTCACCGATGCGAAAGGCTTGATTGTCTCACCGGGCTTTATCGATCTTCATTGTCATATGCGCGAGCCCGGACAGGAAGCCAAGGAGGACTTGATCAGTGGTAGCAATGCGGCAGCGGCTGGTGGTTACACGACCATTCTAGCTATGGCCAATACTCGGCCTGTGGTGGATGAAGCCATTATTGTGGCTGGGCTCAAGTATAAGGCGGCAGAGGATTCAATTGTACGATTGGAAATTTCTGGTGCCGTGACAAAAGGATTAAAAGGAAAAGAATTAGCCGAGATCGGTGATATGGCTTTGGCTGGAGTGGCGGCCCTGTCAGATGACGGAGGCTATATTGGAGATAGCCGCATGATGAGGCTGGCCTTTGAGTATACTTCACTCTTTAATTTGCCGATCATCTCTCATGCAGAAGAAGACTCTTTGGTCCATGATGGGTCTATGCACGAAGGAGTGGTTTCGGCTAAGCTCGGTATGAAGGGGCGCCCAGCAGTAGCAGAAGATATTGCTGTAGCTCGAGAATTGATGCTAGCAGAATTTACAGGTGGCCGAATTCATATTGCCCATGTGAGTAGCAAAGGAGCAGTGGAATTGATCCGAGCAGCAAAGAAAAAAGGGATTAAAGTCACTGGGGAAGTCACTCCTCACCACTTGTGCTTAACCGATGAATGGGTTGAGACTTTTGACTCGGCTTTTAAGGTGAATCCGCCTCTTCGGAGTGCCGATCATATTGAGGCTCTCTTTGAAGGCTTGCTAGATGGGACATTGGATGCAATTGCAACGGATCACGCTCCTCATGCTTATGAAGAGAAGGATCGAGAATTTTCCGAAGCTCCTAGTGGCTTTGCAGGCTTTGAAACAGCTTTTGGAGCCATGCATACCCATTATGTGAAAACCAAGAAAATGACTTTAAACCAACTGATAGAGAAGATGAGCTATGGAGCTGCTAAAGCTTTTGGGTGGTCCGAGCGAGGACACCTGGGAGTAGGGGCCTTAGCAGATATTTTATTGATCGACCCAAAGAAAAAATGGAAAGTAGAGCCAGAGAAATTTTTCACTCGTGGGAAAGTTTGTCCTTTTAAGGACAATGAATTTGTAGGCCGAGTAGAGGCCACTATGGTGAATGGACAGTGGGTATATGAGAATGGGAAGGTGCTGAGATAATGAGTAAAAATGCAAAGCTAATTTTAAAAAGTGGTGAAATCTTCGAGGGTCTTTTAACTGGGGCAAATGAATTAGCCGGAGAGTTGGCAGTTTTTAATGGAATGTCGGGCTATGAAAACGCTTTGCAAGCTCCTGAGTATGCAGGGAAAATCTTGGTCTTTACTTATCCTCTGATCGGTAATAGTGGACTACCTGAAGGGATGAATCCAGTTGGAATCCGTGGAGTGATTGCCAATGAGATATTGGACGATCCAGAGCACTGGGAGCACAAAGGAAATGTAAAACAATATCTTCAGGAAAAGAATATCCCTTATCTGACCGGGGTAGATACTCGGGCTTTGATGAAAAAATTATCCGGTGGTGCATTCGCCCTGGGGAAAATTGTATCGAGTGAAATGGATACTGATACAGTTGTAAAGGCCATGAAGGAAGAAAATACTGCTGATATTATTTTGCAAAATGAAGTTTTTGTAATTGACGAAGAGCCTAAATTGGTTCTTGAGAAAGGTTCAAAAGTATTAGTTATCGGCTCTGGACCCATTGTAATTGGTCAGGCTGCTGAATTTGATTATGCTGGGACTCAAGCTTGTAATACCTTAAAGGCAGAAGGCATGAAGGTGGTACTGGTAAATAGCAATCCAGCAACAATCATGACTGATGTAAATGTGGCAGATCGTACGTATATCGAGCCCTTGACAGAAGAGTACTTGGAGGAAATTATTCGACGAGAAAAACCGCAAGCTCTTGTCGCTACTTTGGGTGGGCAGAGCGGTTTGAATTTGACCGTAAAGCTTCATGAAAAAGGAGTCTTAAAAAAGTACGGAGTAAAAATTTTGGGCACCCAACCAGAGGCAATTCAACGAGCTGAAGATCGGGACCTTTTTAAACAACAAATGGAAAAAATTGGCGAACCGGTTCCGGCCAGTGCAATTGTTCATAATGTAGAAGAAGCGGTGAAATTTGCCAACGAAACTAGCTATCCAGTGATTGTTCGACCTGCTTATACTATGGGGGGCACTGGTGGTGGTGCGGCTCACAACGAAGAAGAACTTCGGTTGATTGCTCAAGGGGGCTTGGAAGCCAGTCCGATTCACCAAGCTTTGATTGAGCGCAGTGTGGCAGGCTGGAAAGAGATCGAATTTGAAGTGATTCGAGATCGGGCTGATAATTGTATCACCATTTGTAGCATGGAAAATATCGATCCAGTCGGTGTGCATACCGGGGATAGTATTGTGGTAGCTCCAGCCCAGACTCTTTCGGATGATGAAGTCCAGATGCTTCGGGCGGTCAGTATAAAAATTGTACGTTCTCTTGGGATTGAAGGAGCTTGTAATGTGCAAATTGCTTTACATGCAGAGAGCAAAGAATATGTGCTGATCGAAGTAAATCCACGAGTCAGTCGCTCCAGTGCTTTAGCGTCTAAAGCGACAGGCTATCCAATTGCTAAAGTGGCAACTAAAATCGCTCTTGGCTATCAGCTCGATCAAATTTTAAATACCGTAACAAATCAAACTCCCGCATTGGTAGAGCCAGTGATTGACTATGTGGTGCTTAAATTACCTCGTTGGCCTTTTGATAAATTCCATGGAGCAGATCGCTCGCTAGGGACTCAAATGAAGGCAACTGGCGAAGTTATGTCGATCGACCAAACCCTTGAAGGAGCATTGCAAAAGGCAATCCGTTCATTGGAAATTGGCTTGGATTGTTTAGAGCTTAAAGAACTTAGTGAGTGGTCCGACTCGAATTTAAAACATGCTCTCAGCCATCCAGATGACCGAAGACTTTTTGTCATCGCCGAGTTGATCGGCCGTGGTGTCTCGATTGAAGAGATTCGAGAATTGAGCCAGATCAATATTTTCTTCTTGAGAAAAATCAAAAATATTGTGGATTTTGAGAAAAATGCGGATCAATGGAAAGATAAAAAGTGGCTGCTAAGAGCCAAGAAGCTTGGCTTTACAGATCGACGGGTTGCTCAATTGGCCAAGGTAGAAGAAACCGAAGTACGAGCTTTGCGAATCGCTGAGAAAATCCTACCTACTTATAAAATGGTAGATACTTGTGCCGGTAAGTTTCCTGCCGAAACTCCTTATTACTATTCTTGCTATGGGGCCGATGATGAAGTGACTGTGTCGGATAAAAAGAAAGTAGTTGTGTTGGGTTCTGGCCCGATTCGAATAGGGCAAGGAGTAGAATTTGATTACTGTTCGGTGCATGCAGTACAAACTCTTCAAAAACTGGGCTATGAAACCATTATTATCAACAACAATCCAGAGACTGTGAGTACGGACTTTGATATTTCGGATAAACTTTATTTTGAGCCACTGAGCTCAGAAGATGTGAGACATATCTT
>JAGOHU010000143.1 GCA_017995975.1 Negativicutes bacterium | reverse complement strand
CTCGCGATTTCAATTTTTCTTGGTCTGCACATTCAGAAAGAAGTTCAATTATCTCTTCGTTCATCTGCACCGGTTCTTCACTCGAGATCATCTCTATCTTGGCACCACAACCTTGGCGATTGCAAATCCCCTCAATTTCGTCTTTAATTTGTTGAAAAGTTCGACTTACACTTTCTTTATTCGTCCCTCGCAAATCAAGCCAAAGCTCCACATCGCCTGGAATCACATTAGTTACTCCAGGTGAAACAATCACATTCCCAATGGTTGCCACAGTTCCATATCGCTTTTCAGAAGTTGCGGCTTCTTCGACAGCCACTATGACTCCCGCCGCGGCAACCAATGCGTCAGTGCGTTCACCCATCGGAGTAGCCCCCGAGTGATCTGCTCGGCCTTTGATGAATATCTTCACCCGAGTGGCGCCAGCAATTGCACTTACAATCCCAATATTTTCCTCCGCTCTTTCCAGCATCGGCCCTTGTTCGATATGAAGCTCTAAAAAAGCAGCCCACTCTCCGGGCTGACGAATTGTTTCGGATAACTTGGCTGGATCAAAACCATTTTCTCGAATTACATCTTCAAAAGGTCGCCCTTCTTTGTCTTTCATCTTTAACCACTCGGAAAAATTAGCCCGGCCGCATAGGGCTTTGCTTCCCATAGTGGCCATAGCAAAGCGACTTGATTCCTCGGCAGCAAACAAGATAATTTCAACTGGTCGCTGAGTCCCGCCCTCGGCTTGGAGCTGTTCAATCACCGACAAAGCCGCAACTACTCCGACCATTCCATCATAATTGCCTCCCTGAGGCACTGTGTCGATATGAGAACCAATTCCGATTGGATGGCTTGCAAAGCCTTTGCCTGCCATACGACCAAATAAATTCCCCATCGAATCCTCTCGAATTGCCAAGCCAAGTTTCTCCATCTCTCGAATAATTACTTTTCGAGCATTCCGCCATTCTTCGCTGTAAGCCAGTCGAGTGGTCCCAAGCCCTCCAGTGGAATAGGTGCTAATCTCTTCTAATAATTTATGAACATCAATCATATAAATTCTCCCTTCAATAAAAAAAGGTTATCCGATTTTATTATATCAGATAACCTTCTCTTTGATTCGTTATTATTCGGCAGGTAGAAAAGCTAATGCTTCGCCGTCAATAACCATTTTGCCATCTTGATTTACCACCGTGGTACGCATTGTAATTTGGCGTTTATCTTCGTTTTTAGCAATCACTTCAGCAATTGCAGTCACCGTATCACCAATATGGACAGGTCTCAAAAATTTGAGTGTTTGCCCCATATAAATAGCTCCTTTACCAGGCAGACAAGTCCCCAGCACAGCTGAGATAAATCCAGCAGTCAGCATCCCATGGACCAATCGTTGACCAAAGCGACTGGCTTTCGCTTCAATTTCATTGATATGAACCGGATTATTATCCCCAGTAATGCCAGCATATAAAATCACATCGGTCTCAGTTACTGTTTTGGTCACTTGCCCAGAGTCTCCCACTTGAATTTCCTCAAATTTATGTTGTCTTGGCATTGTGTAGACAGTCATGAAAAAACCTCCTATAAAATTTTATTTTCCTGTACTTTTATTTCGAGTCTTAATTCTGAAAACCCTTTATTTATCTAGTCGCAAATTGGCAACTCTAATCAAAATACAGAAAAGGAATCCACTTGCGTAGATTCCTTTTTTCTTCTTAAACTTATCGAGCTGCTTCTTTTACGATTTCAATCGACCAAGCCGCAGTTCCATAGAGGTCTTCTTCCAGAATGAATTCATCGGTAGTATGTACTTTGCTCATACCAGTAGCCAACACAGCTGTTGGTAGGCCCATCGCATTGAAGAAGTTCGCATCGCTACCGCCGCCAGTACCTTCGCAAGAGGAAGCAAAGCCGATATTTTCTGCTGCTTTAGCTGCTAATTTCACAAGGCTATCTTCGGTAGTCAAGACATAAGGGTTGTAGGCCCGAGTTAAAGTAACTTCCACAGAGCCACCATTTTCAGCGGCCACTCGTTCAAAAGTTTCTTTGATTTCTTTTACCAGAGCTTCCAATTTTTCAGGATTTCGGCTACGAGCTTCCGAAGTCACTGTACAAGTACCTGGAACGATATTAGTTGCATTTCCTGCTTGGATCAAGCCAATGTTGCAAGTGGTTTCTTCATCCATCCGTCCATCTTTTACTTGGGCTAAAGCTTTACCAGCCAGTACGATTGCATTGAGCCCTTCTTCTGGAGCTACTCCAGCATGAGCGGTTTTACCTACAAATACACTGCTAATTTTATATTGTCCCGGCGCCATGATGATGACTTTCCCAGGACGACCGCTCGAATCAAAAGCATAGCCAAAATCTGCTTTTAGATTTACCGGATCCATATGCTTAGAGCCGTTCAATCCACCTTCTTCGGCTACCGTGAAGATTACTTGAACATCCCCATGAGGGAAGCCTTCTTCTTTCATCACTCGTACTGTTTCAAGAATGGCTACGATACCACTCTTATCGTCCCCACCTAGTACAGTTGCTCCTTTTGATGTGATCACTCCATTTTCGAGCACCGGCTCTACCCCAATACATGGAACCACGCAATCCATATGAGCACACAACATAATCCGTGGTGCTCCTTCTTTATTTCCTTTGAAAAGACCATACACGTTGCCTGCATTGCCATCGATTTTTGAGCCTAAATCATCTTCCCACACCTCATCAGCACCGATTGCTTGCAATTTCCCTTTTAATACGTCTGCAATAACACGTTCACTACGGGTTGGAGAATCAATTTGAACCAACTCAAAAAACTCTTTTAATACTCTCTCTTTATTCATGTGAAAGCCTCCTTAAATTTATCAAATCGCTTTGTAAAAGTTTTGTATTCTACACCCAGTAAATTAGACATTTTATCTCAAAATCCTTTTCTCGGTTTTGCAGAAAAATGAATAAAAATAATAACCCTATTCTTTGAAAATCTTTTTTTCTCATTGATCCAAATATTTTTAAAATCCTCGACTACTTGAACAGAAACTTCATAGATAAAAATCATCAATATAAAAACTGGAAAAAAATCTACTAAAAACCTCGCCTATTTGCCAAAATAAAATTTGAGAGCAAAAAAACCTTTTAAATTGCGAGCAATCAAGAAACTCTTTTTCGAAATCAAGTGTCACAAAAAAGTCACTTCTCATTTTTGATTCTAGGCTATACTAGGTAAAAATTGATGACGAGGTGTAAATATGAAGCGTTTTTTCATGATTCTAACCCTGCTATTGTTGGTGCCCTTAACAGCACAAGCCAAAGTCAGCGAATATTATGATGCCAATAATAAAGAATATATCATCGAAACAGATACCGAACTAGTTGGACAAGGATTTACCGATGCAGTAGCTTATCGGGGAAAAACATTTCAACTGAATGATAAAAATGCAATTAAATCAACAAAAGATACTTTGGTGATCCAAATTCGTGTCCCTTCAGATGTCACCCTTCGACGTGAACTAAATGGTACCATAGGGGTAGGCTATGCTTGGAATCTCTGGCCTAAAGACATTACCGAACAACGCAATGGTCGTTATAAAGTGTATACTTTCACTATCGACAACCCTAGCTTTCTCAATGATATCACCGGAACCTTCAATCAAAAAAAAGATATTCGCTTTCTTGCGAAAACAACCAGTGGCGATGATATCGATTTAGTCCTTCCTTTCTGGTCCCAGGATATGAAAGATTGGCGTGAAGTTCAAAATTTCAACTATTCTTCCACAACAACCTCTCCGCCTCCAACTTGGCCCAGTAAGCCAATCCGCCCCGACCAACATAAGCCCGACCGACCAGGCTATCGAAATCCGCTTTGGCACAAAAATTAGTTAGCTAGCGTTTTATTCTCTCATCCCAAGCTAGCAAATCAGTTAACTCAATTGATCTCGAAATCCCCTTATCACTTGCTACTTCTAATTTACTTTTAAACCAAAGGCTCGGTCTTAGATTTGATCTAAGACCGAGCCTTTTTATAACCTAAGTTGTTGGCCAGTTGCCATACGATTCGATAATTCGTTTACCACATCAACCGAATTCCACCATTCACTTGCCAGTCTGTGTCAACTTTCCCACCAAACGATTTAGTCAATTCTACATAAGTATCAAGTTTTTTATTTAGTTTCAGATTAGCACCTAAATTAATTTCTAAATGACTTCCTTGATGATCTGCTGTTTTGAATCTAGCTTTGTCGCCTTGGAAATATCCATCGAGTTTACCATTACTACTAAAGTCATGAACCCAAGAGCTTCGCAAGTAAGCATTGCCTTTTTTGTTTTCCGATCCAAAATCTTTGCCAACCAGTAATCCGACTCGACTTTGAGCTGTGTTGATACTACTTTGATGTACCATCAATCCCGAATCAGTCTGATGATCAGCACTGCCAATCTGGCCGAGAGAAAGTTCGACTTGAGGCTCTGCAAACCACTGATTTTTCAGTTGGGCTCGATATCCGTACTCGGCACTCACACCATAAGCCCATGCATCGTATTTGCCTGATACGCCTTGACCACTATTATCGGTTAAATGGTACTCATTATTTAGCTTCGAGCCTCGAAAAACAATATCCACATGGTGGTTATTATTACCAATCCAGCTTCCATAAACTCCAAGTCCTTTACTGTAAAGCTTACCACTGCCAGAACGATAAGATGGGTTAGAATCCAAGTAATTAAGCATCACCCCAGTGTATAGCTTCCCTTTTTGTAGCACCCGCTCTCGATCATAGCCAGCTTGCATTCCAGTATATTCTTGATCAAAAGTACGCCCATAAGAACTATCACTAATTAATTTCCCCCCATAAACT
>JAGOHU010000020.1 GCA_017995975.1 Negativicutes bacterium | reverse complement strand
CTTCATTCGTTCTATTTCTGCATCATTTTCTGGATGCAAACGAGCTTGCATATCGCCACCAAGACATTTGAGCGCAGCAGCAGCAACTACCCCTTCTGGGCTCCACCACTCCCAACTAACATATGAATACCGGTGCCTTCAATCCCAACACTCAGAGCGGGAGATACATCTCCATCGGTGATCAAATGAACTCGAGCTCCGGCTTTTCGAATATCCGAAATCAAAGTATCATGACGGGGTCGATCTAAGACGACTACTGTCAATTCTTCAATTCTACGATTCAACGACTCAGCCACAACTTGTAAATTATCTTTAATTGGAGCATCTAACCGAATTTTCCCAGCAGCTTTCGGCCCAACTACCATTTTCATCATATACATATCCGGAGCATGCAAAAGGCCGCCTTTATTGGCCATTGCCAATACTGCAATCGCTCCCGACAAGCCCTTGGCCGTCAGAGTGGTTCCTTCCAGTGGATCAATTGCAATATCAACCTCTTGACCGCCTGCACCCACTTTTTCACCGATATAAAGCATTGGAGCTTCGTCCATTTCGCCTTCACCAATTACAATCGTACCTGAAATTTGAAGTTCGTCAAAAGCTCCGCGCATCGCGTCTACAGCTGCTTGATCAGCTGCTATTTTATTACCTTTGCCTACCCAACGACCTGATTCAATTGCTGCTGCTTCTGTTACTCGTACTAATTCTAAGGATAACTCTCTACTCAATTCCGCCACTTCCTTTCGGTCATCTACCACTTACGATCATTTTTATCATACACCTAATATTAGCATTTAAAATTTTTCGTGGCAATCTTTCCAGAACTAATAAAAAAGTATTCGAAAAATCGAATACTTTTTTATTCTTATTTCTTATGTGAAACTGCTGCTCCAACAAAATCTCTAAATAAAGGATGAGGGTTAGTAGGACGTGATTTCAACTCTGGATGAAATTGAACCCCTACATACCAAGGGTGATCTTCTACTTCGATAATTTCGACTAAATGGCCTGATGGAGAGGTACCAGAAATAACAAGTCCATTTTGAACCAATAATTCTCGATAAGCATTATTCACTTCCCAACGATGACGATGTCTTTCAGAAATATTTTCTTCTCCATAAGCTTTTCGAGCTTTTGTGTTCGAAGCCAAACAACAAGGATAGGTACCCAAACGCATGGTTCCTCCTTTTTCTTGAATTGATATCTGATCTTCCATCAAATCAATCACGGAAACATCTGAATCCGGATGAAATTCGCTACTTGTAGCTTTGATAATTCCTGCTTTTGATCGAGCAAATTCGATCACTGCACATTGCATTCCTAAGCAAATTCCGAAATATGGAATTTGATTTTCACGAGCATATTTAGCAGCCAGAATTTTCCCTTCAATTCCTCGGCTATCAAAACCACCAGGAACTAAGATACCATCAATATTTTCAAAAATTTTATCCAATTCTACATCAGAAGCTTCAAGACTTTCGGCAGGAATCCATACAACATTGATTTTTGTATTATGATAAATTCCACCATGACGTAGGGCTTCGGTAACACTAATATAAGCATCCGGGAGGGACACATATTTGCCTACAATACCAATGTTAACAATATCGGTAGTGATGAGTATTTTTTCTACCATCTCACCCCACTCATTTGAGCGTGCTTGTTTGGGAGTCATTCCCATTTTTTGCATCACAATTTTATCCAAGCCTTCCTCTTCAAGCAAAAGAGGTAACTGATAAATACTTGGAATGCTTTTATTTTGGATAATTGCATCAAAATCAACATCACAAAATAACGCTAGTTTTTCTTTTAAATCGTTAGACAACTCTTTATCGGTACGACAGACTAAGATATCCGGTTGGATACCAATACTTCTTAGTTCCTTCACACTATGTTGAGTTGGCTTCGTTTTCAATTCTCCTGCAGCCCCTAAATAGGGAACCAAAGTAACATGGAGATATAAACAATTATCTCGTCCAACTTCTTTGCGCACTTGACGGATCGCTTCTAAAAAAGGCAATCCTTCAATGTCACCAACGGTTCCACCGATTTCAGTGATTACCACATCCACTGGTTCTGCATTACCAATACGGTAAATACGCTCTTTAATTTCATTGGTTACATGAGGAATTACTTGAACTGTACGGCCGAGATATTCGCCTCGTCGCTCTTTTTCAATAACTGCTGAATAAATCTTGCCAGCAGTTACACTAGAATCTTTTTTCAAGTTAATATCCACAAATCGCTCATAATGCCCCAAGTCTAAATCTGTCTCGCCACCATCTTCAGTAACAAAAACTTCCCCATGTTGATAAGGACTCATGGTCCCAGGATCCACATTCAAATAAGGGTCTAATTTTTGAAGACTCACTTTAAATCCTAAATCTTTTAACAATCTTCCTAGCGATGCCGCAGTAAGACCTTTTCCTAAAGAAGAGGCTACCCCACCAGTTACAAAAATATACTTAACCATTCTTGCTCCTCCGTCTCATTGAGCTTTGCGTATTTAACTAATTACTATTCTACCGGATTTGATTCTTCTTTTTCTGGTACATCTGCGAGAAAGTCGTCTTGAATTTCTTCAAGAAGCTTCTTGCGTCGACTTTTTTCATTTGAAGGAGCAGCGAGCTCTTCTAATGCCTTCACACCTCTTTGAGGAATCCACTCTACCAAAGACCACATATGTTTGCCCTGGTAAGCAAAACGACTGTCCAAACTAATCGTTGTGTGCATGGATGATAGTTTTTCGGGAGTTGCCTCTTTGTTTTTTAGCCCTAGTTCGCTTACGATTCGATCCAATAGCTCCTTGTAGTAAAGAGGTAATTTTTCTTTTCGTAAAATCTCATAAGCAATATCAGCCGCTGAATTTGTTTTCATTTCTCTTTCCGCCTCCAATTACATTCGTTCCGGTGCACTAATTCCTAACAGGTTTAAGCCATGTTTTAGCGTTGACTGTACTGCTCTGACTAATTGTAATCTCGCTTGTTGTATCTCTCCATCAACACCGATAATCCGGCACTGATTATAAAAAGAATGAAAATCCCCAGCCAATTCATGAACGAATCGAGCTACGTGATGGGGAGCCCTATCATCTGCCGCGCGAGCAATTTCTTCTGGGTAACGATTTAACATACGAATCAAATCATGCTCTGCTTCTGAGGTCAATTTTGACAAATCCGCTTCTACCAGAGGATTTATTTGAATTTCTGCATCCAAGCATTGTCTAAATATACTACAAATACGAGCATGAGCATACTGGATATAATAAACAGGGTTTTCATTAGATTTTGACTTGGCCAAATCTAAATCAAATTCTAATTGACCATCAGAAGAACGCATAATGAAGAAATATCTTGCCGCATCTCGGCCAACTTCTTGAATTAATTCGGATAAAGTCACCCCCTGACCAGTACGTTTGGACATCTTTACTGGTTGCCCTGCTTGATATAAATTAACCATTTGTAAGAGCAATACTTCTAGCTGCTCTCCTTTATATCCTAAGGCCTCAACGGCTGCTTTCATTCGGGGAATATAACCATGATGATCTGCGCCCCAAATATTAATAATCCGATCGAAGCCACGTTCTAGTTTATCTTTATGATATGCAATATCTGCTGCTAAATAAGTAGGTTGACCATTTTCGCGAATCACTACGCGATCTTTGTCATCTCCATATTTAGTTGATCTGAGCCACCAAGCCCCTTCATGATTATAAAGATCACCCGTTTTTTTCAAAATATCACAAGATTTAGTAATTTCATCTGCATCATGAAGAGTTTGTTCACTAAACCAACAATCAAAAGTCACTCCAAAGCTTTCCAAATCTTCCTTTAAGGCAGCTAATTTTTCTTTCAATGCCAAGGTCTTAAATTCTGCAAGCCTAGCCTCCTCACTCATATCAAGAAAACTTCTTCCATTGCGGCTAACAATTCGTTTTGCAGTTTCTACAATATCATACCCATGATATCCATTTTCTGGAAATTCGACTGCCTGTCCAAACTCTGCTAAATATCTAGCATTCACAGAGAGAGCTAAATTATCAATCTGATTTCCTGCATCATTAATATAATATTCTTTTTGTACTTTATATCCGCCAGCTTCCAAGATATTCGCTAACGCACTACCTACAGCAGCTCCGCGTCCGTGTCCTACATGAAGTGGCCCTGTGGGATTGGCACTTACAAATTCTACTTGAATATAATCGGATTTCTCTAATTTTCGATTGCCCCAAGTTCCCTCAGCCTCTAAAATCATTTTCAAACTATCCTGAAGCCAATCTTTTTTTAAGTAAAAATTCAAAAATCCTGGGCCTGCAATTTCTACTTTTTCAATCCAAGATTCATTAATTTTTGAGACAATTACCTCAGCAATCTTACGAGGATTTGCTTTAAGTAGTCGGGCTGATTGCATAGCAAAATTACAAGAAAAATCGCCAAAATCCTTTTGAGGTGGTTCTTCAATCAAAATCGGTGGCAACTCACCAGAAGGAATTTCACTATTTTCCATCGCTTCTTTTACTACCTGACCAATCAAAGAACAAAGCTTTTCTTTCATCTTTCCAAATTCGCCTCCTGTATTTGCAATGCTAATTCATAATCTCCAAACTTATTTCCAGTTAAATCAAAAATTTGATAATTTATTTTAATTCGCTTGAGGTAATTCTCATCACGCTGGATCAAAATTTCTTGAGTTCGTACTTCCAACTCTAAATTTCCATAAGGGGTCGTATAATCAAAAAAATAAGATTGATTTTTTTTGAATTGAGTTTTTTGTTTAAAATTACCACTTCTACGCAATTCTACCCAATTCTCAAATACTTCGAGTTGAGTCAGAACCCCATCTAAACCCGTAATCTCACTTTCCTTATAAAAAATGCAGCTAGATTTTTCTGATACTTTTATTTTACAAGTTGAAAAAAACTCTATTACCTCTTCATTTTGCTCTGTAAGCTTCTGAGTTGATCTGATTTGTAGATGATGATTTTGCATCTCTCAAACTCACATCCTTTATATTATACCTGATTCCTTAAAATAGGAAAACCTGAACAGCAAAATTACTGTCAGGTTTTTACTCATTTTAGCTTTTCGAAATATTTCTCCCATAGAAAATTTCAAGCATTTCTTTTTTCACTCGTTGTTTGATCTGCTTTTTTTCACCAGGAAGTAAATCTTTTTTGGTCATCCCAAAAAGATAATTATCAATTTCAAAATCCTTTAAGAGCATTTTAGTATGGAAAATATTTTCCTGATAAACATTTACATCAATCATCTGATAATTATCTTTGATCTCTGGAGCAATATAATTCTGAATGGAATTTATTTTGTGATCAATAAAATATTTTTGACCGTTCACATCCCGGGTAAATCCACGAACTCGATAATCCAATGTCACCATATCCGCATTAAAACTTCGCAATAAATAATTTAATGCTTTCAGTGGAGAAATCCGTCCACAAGTAGAAACATCAATATCTGCACGAAATGTGCTAATTCCATCATCTGGATGACTTTCTGGATAAGTATGGACTGTGATGTGACTCTTATCTAAATGAGCTAAAATCGTTTCTGCTGAAACAGTGCCATCTGTATTATAAACAATTGTTTGAGTATCGACCTCATCTTCTGCAATTAGGATCGTCACACTCGCACCTTGAGGCTCATAATCTTGTTGAGCAATATTCAAAACATAAGCGCCAATCATTTCGGCCACTTCTGTTAAGATTCGAGTAAGCCGAGTTCCGCTATACTCCTCATCAATATACTGCAGATACTCTTTCCTTTGCTGCGGTGTACGAGTATAGCAAATATCATACAAGTTAAAACTCAAACTCTTTGTCAAGTTATTAAATCCATAGAGTTGAAGCTTTTTCTTTAGCGGTTTTATTTCCATTTCTCTACCCCTTTTTTCACTTAATCTCATTACTAATAAAATTCTATAACACATCTATTCTACTCAGCAAAAGAGAAATATGCAACCTCTTTTTTAATTTTCTAAAATTGGGAGAACTTCAAACATCCTTGACCAAGGCATTTCTACTTTTTTAAACCTAATATCATTGGGCAAATATTCTTTCAAATACTCAGAAATAAAGTCCTTCATTTCCAGTCCCACATAAGCTTCCACATAAGCTTGAGACTCACTAAGGTCTGTACCATTAATTTTTTTCGGCCAAATTACATCTTGATTCACTTGATTTCTTACAATCGATTGATACCCCCAGTCATCTAAATAACGAATAGTTAATAATCGATTTATTTCTTTACGTGTCAAATAGGTTTCTGATAAATAACCTTGAGATAAAGCAAAACCAAGAGAATTTCCTGCCGTATTCCAGCCTGCATAGCCATCAATTTTATAAAGTAGATTCTGCCCACTTAGAGCTTTCATAAGGCCTCGGTCAGCCCCATTTCCGTATGCCATATCAACAATCGCTACTCGTTTGCCTAACAATAATTGTTCTTGAATTTTTTTAGTAAATACCAAATGTTGCTTAGACGACTTGTCATCATTTACTGGCTGATTCGCCTCTAACGTTTTTCCTTTAAAAGGACTATTCACCATTAAAACCAAATCGGCACTCCCTAAATTTAACGCAGGGAAACCACCGAGAGCATAGATATGAGCAGCAATATTTTCTTCAAAAGGTAAATCTTCATAGGCCGGGACAGTTTTCCCACCTACTCCTGGAGCATAGATAACACCAATTTGAGGAGTCGAAAAAGTTAAATCATTAATTGCTCGAGTTATTAGCAACATACCTACCTCGTCAGTACCAGGAAAAGCGTGAAAGCGAGTCTCGTGAAGACCAAGTGATTGAGGTTTTAATTTTCTCCATTCTCTTTGAGATTGTGAAAATTCCGCCGAATCATCCCGACACAAGATTAAGTAATCAATCAAACCATCTTTGGCCCATTGAATCCATTTCTCATTTACTTTAAAATTAATGTCTCTACGAGCAAACCAATCATCCTGACTCATTTTAGGTACTTGATCTTGCAATGTCTTTAGTTCCTCAATTTCGCTTGGTTGAATCAAAAGTTCTCGGTCTTTCATATCCAGCAATTGAGTGATTCTAAAGATTTGAGGGCCATATATATCGTAATAATCGGGTTCAGTCCCTCCAACAGAGCCTCGTGGAGTCCGCATGATGGTTGTGAAAGTATAAATTTGCAACTTTGGATTAATCTGTTTTAATTTTTTGAATTTCTCTACTCGTTCTGTAATAGTTTCAAGAGAAAGATCATGTCTCCGTGAAGGAACTAATCCGCCATAAACCATTGCGTCCGCGGATACCACAAGTACATTTGCGTCTAAGGCTTCTTTTTCTAACCAATTCCAAATCTTATCTAAATTCGCTGGCTCAGTTCTATGAGAAATCCATTCTTTTGGTGGTATCAAAACTTGTACAGGTAAATTTTTAAATGTGTCATTTACATAATCATAAGAAACTGGACGATCATCTAAGGGAATATAAATAATTTTTTTACCTTTAAGCAGCTCGGCTTTCGTTGCTGCAAAACTGAAAGTAGAAAAACTTAAGAGTAACAATACAATCGCCAATAAAGTAGTGATTTTGTGTTTAGCTTTCACCCTTACCATCCTCCAATATATTAGAAATATTCATTGATAAAAGTTACTTTCCTTACCCAATAAGAATCAAATTCCTTTGTAATCAATGGATCAACTACTTCTAAAAAGCCAGATTTCTCAAGACTATCAAAGTTCATTTGGCCAAACAACCATTGAGCAAGCCCACCAATTGTAATTTTAAAAGCTGATTTTTCAATAGTTCGAGAAATTTTTCCTTTTCCATTTTTTAGCTCTAATAGAAAAGTCCCGTGATTCCAGTCTAAAATTGAATCATTAATCTCAAAAACAAATCGACCTTCGCCTTGCCAAGGCAAGGAGTCTATTAATTTCTGAACATCTACAATTCGACTACTCATAAAAGGAAAGAATGATACTCGCTCCTTTAATTCTGGTAAAAGATAAATCAAAGGATCATCTAGTGGGATATCTAATTGCACATTTTGAGCCTGTGCTCGGTGCTGATATAAAAAGCTAATCAAACCTTTGCGAGCATTTTGGTTCACTGCTCCCCAATCAGAAATGGTAAGCATTCCTTCTTTTAAAGTATAAAATAAATAACCAATCGATTGGTTATTTTCAAAAAACAAGTATCCATTTCCACCTTCAATTTTTGTACTTTCAATCCATGAATGCCAATTCTTCTTGCTTCGCAAAACATTCCCCTCATAACTGTTAAATGTTTTGTGAAATATTCCATCTAAAGTATCAAGATCATCAATAGTAATAGTGCGAGCAGATAAAGCCAAAGTAGAAGTTAATTTTCTTAATTCTTCCATCGGAATCTGGCATCGAAGATGGTTGTTATAAAGCTGAAAATCCATCGGATAATAAAACTCTGGACGAGATGGCATTAAAAGAGCTAATGGCTCTCCCCACTCTCTCATTTGCACCAAAGCATCTTGCAAAAGCTGCTTTGCTTCTCCTTGGCCTCGATATTCGGGCCAAGTAGCTACACCAACAATATAAGAAACAGGGATTTCGGCACCACAAATGTTGAGATGATAAGGAGACAAATTCAGCATAGATTTTAACTTTCTTCCCTCAAAAGTTCCCAAAGTTCGTTCATACTGAAATGAATTTTCAAAGTACCATTTAAAAAAAGAAGAGTCTTTTTTTTCGAAACAATAATCCCATAATTCCTGAACCTCAGCAGAGTCATTCTGACTGAGTAATCGATATGTCATACAGTTCTCTCCTATCGACCTAGGGCCACAAATTTTTCAATCATTTTAACTGGCTTATAGGATTCTTTAGCCTTACGAAGCCCTGGTTCTCCCATATCTTCCTCTCGATTCAGAAAATCTGTATCTCCCCAAGCATGCATTGCAAACTCCTGATTAATTGCGGAATAGATTCCTTTAACTTCTCCATTGGCTTTTTCCACATGAATGATTGCAGTATCCGAATTTAACATCTCTCCATAAGTGAGAGCTTGGACCCGTCCCTCTACTTTAATGATTGCTCCTTTGAAACCAAGAGACTCAAAATTTTCCAAACAGTCGATAATCGCATCTCGTTCAAGGGCTAAGCTCGCATCACTATCGCAACCTCTTTGGCGACACCAAGCCAAAGCATAATCAATCGCTTCGGAAGTGACAGCTGGAGTAATTGGAATATACTCATAATCTGGATAGAGTTTTCTGAATTGATTTACATGGTTCTTTTTCCCATGATAAGCCCGCCCTGAAAGAGTCACCAAATTTTCTGTTAGATAAGTATAATCAAAATTATCGCGATCCTCTTCCCACAAAAAAGCTTCCGGCATAACTTGCTCCATCAATTCTTTCGCCCCAGTAGTTATTCCGCGGTATTCTGGCACAGCTCCAGAGTTCAGACTATATTCATTTAAAAAAGTAAGAGCTTTCTGAAATTGCTCTTTTGATGTTGCTCCAATTGGTGGAAGAAAAAATTCTCTCTCCCCCCGATTTGCGATCATACAAAGAGTATCTTCGATGATTGCCCAACGAATTTGATAGGCATTTCGCCACATATATGAATTACCAAAAACCCCATCAGAACCTTCCATTCGCTGTCTACGATGGTAAGAAGTAATTACTTCTCGATCCTCTAATCGTACTGGTTGAAAAACAGTCATTCACTTCACCTCAAAAAATATTTATAAATTTATTAAAAATTAACAATCCCCAAAGCATTCAGAAAAACAACAATCACTAAGCCTGGGGAAATGTAGCGGAGAATAAATAGATAAATCTTCCATTTATCTCCTAGCTCTAGTGTACCATAATTTGTTAGTTCATCTTTTAAAATTGATTTATTTACACACCATCCCATCAAAATGGCACATGCCAAGCCGCCTAAAGGCATAAACAAACTAGAAGACAAGAAATTAAACCAATCGAAAAAAGTTTTACCCATTGGTTTCACATTCCCAATAAGGCTATCAGGGGTTGCGGATAGAGCCGCTAATCCACCAACCAGAATAACAATTGATGAGACCACAAAAGTTGCTTTTTTTCGACTTAACTGCCAGCTACCAATCAAGTAAGCAACAGGAACTTCGACCATTGAAATAATTGCCATCGTTGCCGCACTAGCTGATAAAAAGAAGAAAATCATTAACAAAAAACCACCAAAAGGCATTTGTTTAAAAATCATAGGAACTGTAATGAAAAGGAGGCCAGGCCCCGAATTTGGCTCCATGCCAAAAGAAAAAACTGCTGGAAAAATCGCCAATCCGGCCAACATAGACACAGTAGTATCAGCTATAACAACTTGGAGAGCATTACGCATTAAATTCGTATTGGACTGAAAATAACTCGCATAAGTGGACATGCTTCCCAATCCTAAAGATAATTTAAAAAATGCTAGCCCAAGAGCGATTAAAATAGAGTTACTCGTAAGCTTTGAAAAATCTGCAACAAAAAGAAATTTTACCCCCTCATAGGAATTCGGCAATCGGAGAGCTTGAAATGCACATAAAATTAAAAGTACAAATAAAAGAGGCATTAAGCGTTTGGTTAGATTTTCAATCCCCCGGCGTACTCCTAAAAAAATAATCCCTGCTGTACAAAACACCACAACCCACTGGAAACTTATCGAAAGAAATGAACTTGAAGACATTGCTGAAAAAATATTTTTTGCTCCCTCTTGAGTGATTCCATGAAAAGAACCAACTAAGGATAGATAGAAATAATAATAAGTCCAGCCTGCAACTGCAGTGTAAAAAAATAAAATAAAAAAACTACTAGCAACTCCCATCCAACCTGGGATTTGCCAATTTGCTGATCCTCCTAGTTTTTCATAAGCAGCTACTGTATTTGAACGCGCTCGCCTCCCAAGGGCATATTCGGCAATCAAAATCGGGAGTCCCACAAAAAATACACACCCAAGATAAATCAATAAAAAAGCCCCACCACCATTTTCGCCAGTAATATAAGGAAACATCCAAATGTTACCCAAACCAACTGCAGATCCTAATGTTGCAAAAAAGGCAGCAATACTTCCAGAAAAGTTATCTTGCCCTACTGACTTTTGGCGATTACTCACTTAATTTCACCATACTTTCTTAAATCAAGGTTACTAAATACACTATACTCAAAAAGAGGCGGAAGTCAAACCTCCCCCTCACACTTACAACACATATAAATACTTAGATTATATTACAATTTTATTCGGCCAACTCTAATGATTCAGGATAAAGCCAAAAAGGGCGTGTTTTTTCTCTAAACTCATTTGCTTCTTTTTCCCAAATCGGAATCAATTCCTTCCATTTGCCCGGTGTATGAATGCGCAAACTAGGACTACCAACTACAATATCAACTTTTCGCTCTCCATTACCTGTAAAAAATTGAATACTTTTTTCGTTATGTTTATAAAAAATATCCATCATATGTAGCATGGCTCGAATCGGTCTAATTTTTGATGGTTCTGTAATATGAATCTGAATTCCTGAATAGGTTGTTGTGCCACCTCGTGGAGTAAAGTAAGCTGGGCGAAAATGAAAGCCCTCCAAACCCCACTCATTCAAATCTCGAGCAATCGCTTCTGCAACAACAAAATTAGAAGTACCAATTAATTCAAAAGGAAGAGTTGTTCCGATACCATTAGAAAGCCCAGTCGAGCCAATCATACCTGTCCCAGGGTAAAGAAGTGCTGTATTTGCAGTCGGAACATTAGGAGAAGTCGGAACCCAAGCAAACCCTGTATCTCTCCACATCATTCCCCGGTGCCAATTCTTCATTGGAATAACAACTAAATCACAATTAATTCCCTGGGTCTCATTAATATACTTTGCCCACTCTCCAATCGTTAGTCCATGACGAACCGGTGTCGGATATAATCCGATAAAAGACTCGTACCCTGGTTTGAGAACTTCTCCCTCTGCAATCATTCCCCCCAATGGATTCGGACGATCAAAAACAACAAGCATTTTTCCTTGCTCTTTCGCACCAATCATTGCATAGGCCAAGGTAGAAGTGTAAGTATAATAACGAGTACCAACATCTTGGATATCAATTGCCAGTATATCTACATCGCGCAACATCTCGGCGGTAGGTTTTTTAGTTTTACCGTACAAACTACGAACAGGTAGACCAGTCACCGGATCAGTACTTTCTGCTATATAATCCCCAGCAGCCACATTGCCACGAACTCCATGCTCCGGACCATAAAGAGCAACTAGATTTACACTTTTTGATAATATTTCAATTGAACTACGAAAATCTCTTGAGATACCTGTAGGATTTGTAATTAACCCTACCCTTTTACCTGCAAAGAGCTCTTGATACTCATCCACTCTTTCGATACCCAAAAGAACAGGTTCCATTTTTGAAGGCAACTCTTCGACTACTAGCTCAATTTTTATGTTAGGAGTGACATTCTTCTCTTTTTCTTTTTTCGATTTAGCTTCACCATACTCTGTAAAAAAAAGAATAAAACATAATATCACAAACACAAATGATATTCCGAATTTGTTGATGTTAAAATTTTTATTCAAGTTAATCCTCCTTGCGAAGCTTTCACTAAAACCTCTTTTTGTTTCTTTGATAATTTTTTTATAGCTGCTTCCCTTTTTAGTGCCAAACTTTTATTCTCCACTTCTTCAATCAAAATTAATTTAACTGGCAATCTACCTCGAGTATATTTAGCACCTTTCCCACTTTGGTGCACTTCTAACCTCTTGTTTATCTCATCTGTCCATCCAGTGTAATAAGTACCATCCGCACATTCTAAGACATATACAAAAACCACAAAAAAGCCCCTTTCGAACTTTATAACTTCGTTTTATAACAAGAAAACTCCTGCTCTAATAAAAAAATACTTTTCATTCTTAGATATTTTTGCTATAGTCATATCACTATCAAAAATTAATAAAAAAATCCCTTGTCGAACCAGAAGATTAAAGGCTTAGTCTTGTCTGGGACAAGGGGTTTTTTTCGAAAAAAAATATTAAGGAGGCTGATAGTCCAGTGGAAAAACTTATAACTCAATCAACAGAATTAGAGGAATCTATTATCAAGCACGAACAAGAAGAATTACGTCGTGGACTCAAACCAAGACATCTCCAGCTTGTAGCTCTTGGAGGCATTATTGGAAGTGGATATTTTTTAGGGACTGGTCAAGTGTTATCTTCCGTTGGTCCAGCAGCGATATTTTCTTACCTATTAGGTGGAATTATTATTCTTTGTGTTATGTCCTGTTTAGGCGAACTTGCTGTTGCAATCCCGATCTCAAGTTCCTTTGTTACTTACGCAAAGCAATTAATTTCTCCTTCTTGGGCTTGTGGAGTTGGTTGGAGTTATTGGTTTACATGGGTTACTTACGTTCCTGCCGAAATGATTGCTGGTGGAATTATTATGCAGAACTTTTTCCCCCAGGTCGACAAGTTATGGTGGTCTTTATTATTTGGCCTTATGATCACAATCATAAACCTATTTCATGTAAAAGCTTTTGGTGAAATCGAATTTTGGCTAGCAATCATTAAAATTATTGCGATTTTTCTCTTCCTAGGCCTAGGTGGCGCTATCTTTTTTGGTGTTCTTGGACAACCTACCTTCCTTGGGAGCTCTATTTTATTAGCTGATAAAGGTTTTTTCCCTGAAGGTCACTGGGCAGTCTTAATTACCATGGTTCTTGTTCTTGTCAATTTCCAAGGTTCTGAGATCATTGGGCTAGCAGCTGGCGAAAGCGAAGACCCAGCAAAAAGCATTCCAATTGCTGTCAGAAATGTGACATGGAGAATTATCACCCTCTATATTGTCCCCTTATTACTATTAGTCAGTATCTTCCCTTGGCGTGAAGCAGGATTACATGAAAGTGTATTTGCAGCAGCTTTAAACCATTACGGATTCAATTGGGCTGGCGGATTTTTCTCTTTTGTCGTTTTGACCGCCGCAGTTTCCTGCTCAAATTCAGGCCTTTATGGCTGTTCAAGAGCTGTTTATGCACTAGGACGGGAAGGACTGGCACCCAAATGGCTCGGGAAAGTAAATCGCTATGGAGTTCCACAAAATGCAACTCTTTTTTCGATTGCTGGTTGTTGGGTTGCTTTAATGTTCCAAGTTTTTGATCCAGAAAATGATCTTTTCATTAAGCTATTGGCAGTTTCTGGATTTAGTGGTGCAATTGCTTGGATATCCATTTGTTGGTGTCAATTAAGATTTCGTCACCGATTAATTGCTGAAGGACAAGATGCCACCCAATTAAAATATAAAGTCCCCTTCTTCCCCTACTTTACTTATTTTGGAATTTGGGCACAAGTTAGCTGCCTTGCATTGATGCTTTTCTCTGACGAACTAAGAGAACCTTTATTTATTGGAATTCCTCTTCTAATCATCCCAATTATTATTTATAAAACAAGAACCTACCTCCTTTCTAAAAGTAATTAAAAAAATACCCTTTATTATCCTTTGGATAATAAAGGGTATTTTTAATTGGCACTCTTTTTACTACACTGAGGACACAGTCCATGGAAGTAAACTCTTGCACGATTGATTTGATATCCACTCGTTATTTCAATCGAATCTTGTAAACTCTTTAGTTCTGAATCTTCGATATCTAAAATTTCACTACATTTGTCACAAACCATATGAGCATGTTGATGAGTATGAGCATCATATCGAGCCTTATCTTCACCAACATTCAAGTAATGAACCAGATCAATTTCTAAAAACACCTCAATTGTTTTATAGACTGTCGCTAAGCTCATTGTTGGATAACGAGACTGTAACTTCTCATAAACCATTTCAGCACTTGGATGATCATAAGATTCCTTTAAAATTTTGTAAATGGCTAGTCTCTGTGGTGTTACTTTAAAACCTTTATCTCTAAGAATCTCGGTAATCCCTCTATCCACTTCACACGCCCCCTTTATTCCTTTTTTTATACTAGCATAAAGAATTGTTTATTTCAAGAAATGATTCTTTATTAAAATTATTCTTCTTGACGAAACTTAAAAAAAATAATATAATAAACAAGTAATTTCTGGGGGTATAGCTCAGCTGGGAGAGCGCTTGAATGGCATTCAAGAGGTCAGCGGTTCGATCCCGCTTATCTCCACCAACTCCAACCCAAATTTAGTGCCGTGTAGATTTATGTGTAGCTTTAGGGTTTCACTGCCGACGGTGACTGATGAAATAAACGATTGAACCAGTAGCTTTATGGCTTCTGGTTCTTTTGTTTTTTTGATGTGGTTATAGAGGTCTAGGACTTGGGATTCTGTGAGGGTAATTTTTCGGATGTCTTTTTTTATGAGTTGGAGTTGGGATTCGATGGTTTCTATTTTTTCTTCATGCTCGGTGATTCGGTTGAGCATGGTTTTCTTTCCTGATCCGGTTTCTATGATGTCAAGCAGGCTTTCAATTTTGCGCTGTGAGGCGGCTTTTTCTTTTTCGAGGGTCTTTATG
>JAGOHU010000142.1 GCA_017995975.1 Negativicutes bacterium | reverse complement strand
GTTCGACGCAAAGAGGAATTCATTGTATCGCCTGGGCCTGATGTGGGACTCGAAGCAGGGGATTGGCTCGTTCTTGTGGGGCCAGAAGATAGCATACCTAAGATGCAGGAAATGTTTTAAAAAAAATGAGAAGCAAATTGCTTCTCGTTTTTTTATTTGATGATCCCTTGGGTTTTGAGCCATTTTTCGGCCACTTCTTTCGGTGATTTCTTGTCTAAATCAACCTGAGCATTTAGACTCGCCATTTCTTGGTCTGTTAATTTTCCACTTAATTTATTAAGAATCCCTTCTAATTGAGGGTATTTGGTGAGTGTATCTGTCCGAATGATAGGAGCTGCTTGGTAAGGGGGGAAGAAGTGCTTATCATCAGTGAGGACTTTGAGTTTGAAAGCAGGAATACGGCCATCGGTGGCAAAAGCAGCTATGGTGTCCACTTGATTGTCTTGAATTGCACCATACATGAGTCCTGCATCCATAGAGCTAGCTTTTGAAAATTTGATATTATAAGCTTTTTCCATCCCTTGGAGCCCATCAGGTCTTTCGGCAAATTCTGCATCGGAAGCGATGGAAAATTTGGGTGCATAGGGGACTAGATCACTGATGGTTTTAATTTTCAGCTGTTCTGCTTGGCTCGCTCTCATGGTGATCGCGTAGGTGTTGTTAAAGCCCAGCGGATTGAGCCAAAGGATATTTTTCTTGGCTTTATATCCCTCTTTTACAATTTTGTAAGCCTTGTCCGGATCTGTTTCCAACGGTTCTTTTAAGATATGAAGCAGAGCCGTCCCGGTATACTCTACATAGATATCCAAATCCCCTTTGTCTAAAGCGGCAGCCACAACGCTGGTTCCACCGAGAAAGGCTTTCGGTACGACTTTAATATCCGAATTTCCTTCAATTGTTTGTTTAAGGATTTCTACAAGAATATCTTGTTCGGAAAAGTTTTTTCCACCAATTGTTACTTGATTTTTATTGCTTGAACTACAACCAGTGAGTAGTAAGGAAAAAGAGAATAGGGCAATCCAGAAAAGTTTTTTCATGGTAACCTCCTCCTAATATTAACGGGTAGGTATTTTTTTTCTTTGTTCAATTTGACCTAATAGAAAATCAAAGAACAAAGCGAGCAAGGCCGCTGGGATTGCTCCGAGTAAGATTAACTCACTATTGGCTGTAGCAATTCCACGGAAGATAAAGTCTCCTAACCCTCCAGCTCCAACTAAGGCACCAAGAGTAGCGACACCAACAGTCCATACAGTTGATGTTCGGATTCCACCCAATACGACCGGAAAAGCGATGGGGAGCTGTACCATGAAGAGAAGTTGCCAGCGGGTCATACCCATTCCAACTCCTGCTTCAATATAGGCGGAACCTACCTCAGAAATCCCTAAGTAGGTATTTCGAAGGATCGGGAGAAGAGCGTAAAGCACAAGGGCGATGAGGGCAGGTTCTTTGCCGATTCCAAAAAGAGGAATCATAAAACCGAGTAAGGCAAGGCTGGGGATGGTTTGTACTAGACTGGTAAAACCGATGATGAGCTCGGCATATTTTTTATGCTTGGCTAGCCAAATTCCAAGAGGTACTGCGATCAATGTTGCAATCGCTACTGCAATCAATGTCATTTCGATGTGAATCAAAAGAGAATCAAAGAGATCGCTTTTTCGTTGTAAAAAAAGATTAACCAATTTCATTCCCACCACCTCCTTCTACTGGAGCCATTTCGTCGGCAATCATCTCAATCAAACCAGCTCGAGTCAAAACGCCTACGAGTTTGTTCTTTTCGCTTAGCACAGGGAGGGAAGAAAGATTTTGACTTCTTAGTACTGAGATCGCTGTGTTAAGATCGGTAGATTCGGTTAAAGTAGGATAATCCTCCCGCATTAATTCGGAAATTTTTATGGTATCGTCTTCTTTGCGGTGAGTTTCTAAATCCCAGAGAGTCACTACTCCTTGGTAAGTTCCGTTATCATCCACAACAACCAAAGTATCTACTCGGCGGCGCTGGAGCCGCAAGAGTCCTTCCCAAAGACGTTGATAAGAATTGATCGTTACTGGAGCTACTAGGACGTCTTTTAACGAACGCTGATTCTGAAGACGCTCTTCACCGATAAACTGTCGAACAAATTCATTTCTTGGCTTTGATCGAAGTATTTCGGGAGTATCAAATTGGATGATTCGTCCTTTTTTTAAAATACAAATTTGATCAGCCATTTTTAGGGCTTCGTCAATATCGTGGGTTACTAAGATCATTGTTTTTTTGAACTTTTGCTGGAGACGTAGCGTTTCTTCTTGCAATTGCTCTCGACTGATTGGGTCCAAAGCACTAAAGGGTTCATCCAACAGAATGATTGGTGGGTTTGAGGCTAAGGCTCTTACGACACCAATACGTTGTTGTTGTCCACCGGAAAGCTGAGTTGGATAACGATCGCCATATTCGGCAAAAGGCAGACCAATGGTGTCCATTAATTCCACGACTCGATCTTTCCATTCTGACTCAGCCATTTTGCAAAGCCGAGGAACTAATGTTGCGTTTTCCCAAATAGTCATGTGAGGTAAAAGACCAATTTGTTGAATGATATATCCCATGTGTCGACGAAGCTCCACTGGATTTACATCGGTTACATTTTTTCCATCTACAAAAATAGTTCCTTCAGTAGGTTCTACCAATCGATTGACCATTTTGAGCAAAGTACTTTTACCAGCTCCACTGGGGCCAATAAGTGCGATGAGCTTTCCTTCTGGTATGGTGAGAGAAAGATCATGAATTACTTTTTCGCCTGAGGGATACTGGTGGTTGATGTGTTGAAATTGAATCATAAAGTCCTCCTTAGATCAAACAACTCTTCTTTAATTATAAGGTTGTTTGTTTGAGTAGTCAAGAAAAGCAAAAAGCGTATTCGGAAATGATTCCAAATACGCTTTAACTATTTTTTTATGGAGTTAGGACACTATCTACAATATAAATGGTCACATTATTTCCTTTAAAAGGACCACCGATAATTTTAGATCCATTTACAAGTAAATGCTCACCTTCATTACTATTAACTACTGTAAAGTAGGTGGTCATCCCATTGACGCTATCGATCCAAGTGCCATGGAGAGATTTTAAATCAGTGAAAGAACGTTGGTTTTTGAGAATATGAAACATAGAGAAAGATTGGGCTTTTTCTTTTGATTGAAGAAGTTCTTTTACTCGCTCAGAAGAAATTCCTTTTAGCATTGCATCATCTACTGGTACAAAGATGGTAAATCCTTTGGGATCATAGGCGATCATATCTTTCAAATCCGCATTGATCAAAATTCTTTGAAAGCCTTCCACCGAGAAAAGTTTGGCTCCAATAGCAGACCGAGCTTCTAGTAGGGGATTATAAGTAGGCTTCTTGGGAGCAAGTACTTTAGGGAACTCGCTTTTCTGAGCAGGAGCTACTACTGGTGATTTCGCCACTGCTGGGCCCACTGAAGTTTGACGGCGAGCATTTGGATTCCAGTAAACAAAGCCCGACTCTTTTGATTTTTCAATAGCCGGTTGTACCTTTGGTGCTGCTTTTACAGCTTCCGTTGAAGGAGGGGCTACTTTTTTTTGAGGTAACTGATTCGCTTCTGATTTTAGTGTAGCGATTTTTTTCTCCAAAGAGTTTATTTCCCACTGGAGTGTTTCCTTTTTTTTCTCCAGCTTTTTTACTTCTTCTGTGGATTCTTTGGTAGGCTCTTCCATGGAAGCAGTAGCGCTACAGGATAGAAGTAAAAGACAGACAAGAAGAAAACGTACACTCCTAGATAAATAGTTCATCAAAAATCTCCTCTCGCTTGAAGGACTAACTCTTTGTATTATAGGGAATTTTACATAAATTTACAAATGGTTTTGTAACGAGAAGAAAGATCAGCAATCATTATAAGAAGCAAGAGCTACTTTTTAACGAGAAAAGTGACAGCAAAGTTGTCCCTGGGAGGACAACTTAAAAAGCTCTATCTACCCTTAAGTAGATAGAGCTTTTTGGCAAAATGATATTAAGGAGTTACTACTGTATCAATAATATAAACATTAACATTATTAGTTCCTTCAAAAGGACCAGCAAGGTTAATTGCACCATTAATGATCAATCGTATTTTTCCAGTGACACTGGAAGTTGCAGAAGTGACCGAAAGAGCTGTTTTGCTCATGCTCATGAGTTCTTTCCCTGATAAGGCAGTGAGATCATCCACCGAATTTTTCCCTGAAGTCATGTGAAACATAACAAAATAGCGAGCAGCTTCTTTGTTTGTGAGCAATTCTTGTCGTCTTTTTAACGTCAAATCATTGCGTAGAGCTTGATCTGTTGGAGCAAAAAGAGTAAAGCCAGTTTTTGTAGCGTCATATTTGATCATATCTTCTAAATCAGCAGTTACCAAAATTCGTTTGAAGAGACTGATTGAATAGCCTTGATCAATATCGTCTTCTACGCCTGATAATACGCTGAAAGAAGCAGCTGGGCTTGATGTAAGCTTGACTGGATCTGCTGCAAACGCAATTGTCCCAGTTAGGATAAATAAGGAGAGAATTAATGAAAGTAAACCAAGTTTTTTCATAATAAACACCTATTTTTCAAATTTATAATCAATGTGATTACAAATTCATTGTAGCATTAAAAAAGTGGATAGCAAACAACCAAAACTATTGCATTTTGTTAAACAAAAATACGATTATGAATAAAAATTTGTTAAAATCAACGTTTTTCGATTTTGATATTTTTGATTACAACTGGCACTAATGGTTTGTCTGCTTGACCTGTAGGAACTTTACCGATTGCTCGGACCACTGATATTCCTTCGATCACTTTTCCGAATACTGCATGACGTCCATCTAAATGGGGA
>JAGOHU010000019.1 GCA_017995975.1 Negativicutes bacterium | reverse complement strand
CCGCTAGGACCTACTTTTTCCATTGCATCCGCAATCAAAGAGCCAATTTCATCATCTCCAGCAGAAATCGAAGCTACTTGAGCAATCGCAGTTTTTCCTTCAACTTTTACTGCGGTATTTTTAATTTCTTCAACTAAAACATTGACTGCCTCTTGAATTCCTTTTTTCACAATCATCGGATTGGCACCAGCTGCAACATTCTTCATTCCCTCACGAATCATCGCTTGAGCAAGAAGAGTTGCAGTAGTTGTACCATCGCCAGCTACATCATTGGTTTTGATCGAAACTTCTTTAACCAATTGAGCCCCCATATTTTCAAAGGGGTCTTCCAATTCGATATCACGAGCAATTGTCACTCCGTCATTAGTAATGGTCGGCGCGCCGAATTTCTTATCGAGAACTACATTTCTACCTTTTGGGCCTAAAGTTACTTTTACTGCATCAGCCAATGCATTGACGCCTCGCTCTAGAGCTCGGCGAGCTTCTTCATTAAATAAAATTTGTTTTGCCATTTCAGTTTCCACTCCCTATTATCTTATTTTGTAATAATTGCAAGAATATCTTTCTCACTCAAGATCAAGTATTCTTCTCCTTGTACTTTCACTTCTGCTCCAGCATATTTGGCGAAAATAACTTTATCGCCTTTTTTTACTTCTAAAGCCACTTTCTGGCCATTTTCTAACACTTTTCCAGATCCAACCTCAATTACTTTACCTTCTTGAGGTTTTTCTTTTGATGCGGTATCAGGAAGAAGGATACCACCTTTTGAAACTTCTTCTTTTTCTACTACTTTTAAAATTACACGATCGCCTAATGGTTTTAACATACTCTCATGCCTCCCTATTTCTTCTATTAGCACTCCACTTTAGAGAGTGCTAATCACAATTATAAGTCTATCACTTTTTTCATTTTTTTCAAGACCTTAAACCGATTTTTTTATAACTTCTTTTGCAATCTCTTCCATGGTTAAGCGTTTTTCCATACTATATTTCCTCATATTTTCATAAGCAACCTTTTCATTCATCCCATATTTTTCTTGAAGAACAGCCAATGCTTTTTTTATGATTGCTTTTTCTTGTATTTTTTCCTTTAGCTCCAACTTTTCTTCTTTTAAATGGATTAAGCTTCTAAACTGAGTCAAAGCTAATTGAATTGAAGGAAAAAGTTGTTCTTCTCGAATGGGTTTTACCAAATAGCCAAAAACGCCCATATCAAGTGCCTGGCTCACCATCTCAGTCTGGCAATAGGCTGTAAGCAAAATAATCGGAATTTCCTTAGACCGAGAAATTTTATGCATCACTTCTAGACCAGAAAATTTGGGCATATTAATATCCAAAATCGCTAGATCAAATTGTTGCTTTTCCAGCAACTCAATTGCTTTTTCGCCATCACTTGCCTCAGCTACTTGATACCCACCCGACTCCAATATCTCACGCAAATCCATCCGAATAATCGGCTCATCATCGGCGATTAAAATCCGAATTGGTTTTATCATTTTTGTTCTCCTTGATCATAAGCCAAAATTGCTTGAATCCAGCCATCCTGTTCAATTAAGCTAAACTTTCCTTTTAAACTATCTTCCACTAAGGATTTTACAATTTTAAGCCCCAAATGTTCCGTCTTTTCCCATTCAACTAAAGGAGACAAGCTTTTATTTTGGAGTATAATCTTCAGTTCATCTCCTTCAAGAATAGAGCCGATTGTGACCTTCTCATCCGCCCCGTGCTCAATCGCATTCAAAAGCAATTCATTCAATACCAGTGACATTGTATTCACTTCTTCAACAGAGAGCGAAATCGCCGCGAGACCATCCACTCCATCCACCTGAGTGGCCGAAAAAGTCCCAATTTGTTGATTCATATCCACCAGAGCTTTTACCAAAGTACGAAGTTCCACTTTGACTTCCAAATGAGCCGAAAGTAATTCATGAGCTACTGCAATACTAGAAATTCTACGAATTCCTTCTCCGAGTGCCTCTTTAGCTTCTTGATTTTCACTTCTTCGAGCCTGCATTCGAAGCAACCCAGCAATTGTTTGAAGATTATTTTTGATGCGATGATGCATTTCCTGAATCAAGATTTCCTTAAGCTTTAATTCTTTTTCTTTCTCCAGTAAATTCGTTTTATCACGAATTAGCACAACTGATTGATTTAATGCTTTGTTGAGCAATATCGGAAAGTAACGGATCTCCCAAACCTTATTATCAAACCGACTTTCCTGCCCCAAAGGTTTCAAGCTATCCCGCATTCGGGGGTAGCCTTTTAGATTCAAAAGTTTCTCATAGTACCAGCGGCCGAGCAAATGACTCACTCCAAAGGATTTGTACAATTGTCCTGCCGAATCGTTGCTCCATAGAATTTTACCTTCTTCATTTAGGATCAAAACTCCGTCCTGATAGGAAATTCGTTCTTTCAGTGAATCTGATATCTGTACTGTTTCTGAAAAAATCCGATAGGCTACCTCAGAAAGTATGGCTAATTCGTCTCGAGTCGCACTTAAAAGGGTCCATTCAAAAAGTAAAACTCCTTGTACAGCACCAGAGAAAAAAATAGGAAAGCATTTTATATCCGCTTCATTCTCCAAAATACTCCATTGTTTTTTCCCCACTTGTGGTTTTCCTGTTTCAAAAGCCAATTTCACGAGTGGTTCTTCATTTATCGGGATGATTTTTCCGATTTGCCTTTTTGCTTCATAGCTATAGCCGGTTTTAGGAAATTCTTCTGCTACCACCAGATAAGTTTTTTGATCTTTATGACGGAGATATAAAGTACAACGTCCATGAGAAAGATCAGAAGCCAAAGGCAAAAAGCCACACATTTCTTCTAGGCGGCTAGTTTCTGCTATTTTTAATGTAGAGTATTCACTACATAATTCACCCATTCGACTCATAATCGCGCTCCTATTTTCCTAATACCCAGGCCGGAGTTGCATTCAGCGAAAAATCAGCCACTCTATTTTCCTTCCACTGATAATAAGCTCGACTCCCAATCATCGCTGCATTATCTGTACATAACTCTTTGGATGGAACGATCAACTGAATATTTCTTTTTTTAAGCTCTGTTTCCAATCGATTTCGAAGATACTGATTGGAAGCCACACCACCTACAAGAGCCAATTTCTGATGTCCCAATTCTTCAAGAGCAGCTAATGTCTTTTGGACTAATACATCCCCTACAGCAGCTTGAAAACTAGCAGCTACATCAGCAAAATTCACTTCTTCTTTTTTTTGTTCTGCCTTATGTAAGTAATTAATTACCGCTGATTTTAAACCACTAAAGCTAAAATCATAGCTCCTATTGGACAAAGCCCTTGGAAAAGCGATTGCCCTTTCATTTCCTTCCAAAGCAATTTTCTCTACATAAGGTCCACCTGGATAGGGCAGTTTCAAAAGTCTTGCCACTTTATCATAAGCTTCGCCAGCTGCATCATCCAACGTTTGCCCTAAAAGTCGAAAAGTATTATAATCCTTCACTTCAACCAACGAAGTATGGCCGCCGGAGACTACAAGAGCTAAAAAAGGTGGTTCTAGTGTTGCATCAGCCAACCAAGCTGCCGCAATATGTCCCTCCAAGTGATGAACCCCGATCAAAGGCAGGCCCGTTGCAAATGCCAGCCCCTTAGCCACTGCTACGCCAACTAGCAATGCTCCCACTAATCCGGGCCCGCTTGTAACCGCAATCCCATCAACTTCTCTTAAGCTCACTCCTGCTTCCTTCAAGGCTTGATCTACCACTGGCAAAGCCCATTCGATATGCTTGCGAGAAGCAACTTCAGGAACTACACCACCAAATTTCTGATGAATCCCAATTTGACTCAAAATAATATTTGAGCGAATTTGTCTCCCCATCTCCACTACCGCAGCCGAAGTTTCATCACAACTACTCTCAATTGCTAAAATCATTCCCTTAGAATTCATTTATTTTCACCTCAAAAATTAAAGCGTCTTCTTTATTATCCAGATAATATTCTTTTCTTCTACCAATTTCTCTAAAACCAAAACTTTTATAAAGCATAATCGCGTGGTCATTTGAAGGTCTAACTTCTAATGTAATGACATTCATTCCTTTTGCTTTCATTTGAACAAAAAAATAAGAAAGTATTTTACGCCCAAATCCATTACCCTGGAACTCCGGATGAACCGCCACATTGGTAATCTGAGCTTCATCGAAAATAATCCAAGTACCAATATAGCCCAGAAGTTGTTCATTACTTTCTAAAATATAATAACAAGCTAAGGTATTTCCCAATTCTTTCATCAAAGCATCTTCACTCCAAGGAGAAGCAAAAGAAAGTCTTTCGATATTTGCAACCGCCGGCACATCCAAATCGATCATTTCTCTAATAATTGTTTTTTTTCCCATAACTCTTCTGCCTCAGATCTTCGAATATAATTAGGCGCCAAATCCATTACCGAATCAAAATCTTGTGCCAAAAACCGCTCCAATGCAGCATAACCAATGCTAGAAGCTCGAGGCATCTTTAGATGAGGTAAGGGTCTTTGAGCATTCAAACCATATTGGGCCAATTTTTCTTCAAATCCTCGATTTCCTTCACCTAGCAGCATCAATCGAGGATTTTCTTTGGCCCACTCAAAAATAGTTTCAATGCTCTCCACTGATTCTTCTTTTGTCATGATCATTTGTCCATTTCGGACTTCAAAAATTGCAGTGTATACATTATTTTTTTGCGCATCCATTATGGGACAAAGCAAACTGCCCTCTCCATACAAATTCCACGCCAATCCTTTCAATGTCGAAATACCAATAATAGGAATTCCTAGCCCATAAGCAATCGATTTAGCCGTCCCAATTCCGATACGAAGTCCTGTGAATGACCCCGGCCCAACCGCAACGGCCACTGCAGATAAGTCCTCTTTTTTTACTGCCCCTAAAGAAAATAATTGTTCAATATGGGGTACCAAATTTTCCGAATGATGTCGGCTATTTTCAATTGTAATTTCTGCTCGCAATTTACTCTCTTCGATCAATGCAATCGATGACACCAAGCTTGATGTTTCTAATGCTAAAATAAGATTTTTTCCCATTGCTCAATCCTCATCCTCCACTCAACTCCATAAGGAGTAAACTCGAATATTCTCCCACTCTCTTCAGTTGCTTCAATGGATATTAATAAAAAATCTTCCGGCAAAAAAGATTCAAATCTTTTGGCCCATTCGAGAATAATGATGCTACCTTGAGAAAAATAGTCATAAATTCCTAGATTTTCACAAGCTTCCCAACTTTCCAATCGATACAAATCGCCATGAGTCAAATTCAAGCTCCCTGAGTATTCTTGAATGATCGAGAAGGTTGGGCTCGTGATATCCCTCTCAGCTATTCCTAAAGCTTTTCCAATAGATCGAGTCAGAAAAGTTTTCCCACTTCCGAGCTCACCTTCAAGTAAAATTAAATCGCCTTCTTTTAATTGATTCGCAATTTTGGTACCTATCATTTCCGTTTCTTGTTCAGAGCTCGTTGTGATCTTCATTTGGTTCCTCCTATAAGAAAACAGGCGGGATCAACTCCGCCTGCTCTAGTGCTATTTTTTTATCATACTATCATCAGGTTCGATTGGATCCAAAATATCTACATGACCCAACAAGGTTTCTTTTTGTTTTTTATCCACTGTAAAAGCCACTTTTTTTACATCCGTATTCTTTACTATGGTATAAACAATCGATTGGATCAACACCTGCTCCAAAGTCGCCCCTTTGGGACTTTTCAGTATGGACTCTTGTTTTATATTTACATAAGCAGTTGTTCCATCAATTTGAATTGACTCAACAAAATCTTTAAAGGGAATTGTAGGTGCTGTCCCGGGCTCAGTGGAAGCTAAAAGCGCCACTGCTTCTTCAAGCCACTTCTCCTTCTTGGCAATTGTTTTTTGAGTTGGCACCAAATAAAGAGCATCTTTCGTTGAATAATAGATTGTGATTTTTATACTTTCTTCTGGCTTCGGAGTAGAGGATGAGAGCGAATCCGAATTTCCATTAGAAGGATTACTTCCAGAAGCACCTAACGAATCAGGTATGCAGCCAGATAGTAGAAAACTCATGACAATAACTACCAGAAAATTTGCCCAACGGGAGTTCACTAGATTGCTCACTTGCTACCACCTACTTCTTTATAAAAATCAACAATCCCAGCAAAAAGCCCCGCTGCAATTTTTTCTTGAAATTCTGCCTGACCTAACAATTTTTCTTCATTTGGGTTACTAATAAAAGCAGTTTCGACAAGTATCGAAGGAATCCATGATTTTTTATTCACATAAAAACCCGATTGTTTCGTTCCCCGATTTAGTAAACCACCTGCTACACTCACCCGACGCTGAACAGCTTGAGCTAATTTCAAATCATAAGGCGTTTTTACATAATAATAAGTTGTGGTACCACCAGCTTCGGAGGAGATCGAAGCATCTGCATGAATACTCACAAAAATATCCGCTTTCTTCTCATGAGCCACTTCGATTCGTTTGTGGAGCTCCTCGGCCCCAGACGCATCACGTTTAGCCACATCTAAATCAACAAATCGAGTGTAAAAGACATTGGCTCCAGCGGCTTCTAATTTAGCTCCCAATTTTTTAGCAATCCCTAAAGTCACATTTTTTTCTAGAGTCCCTTTAGGTCCTACCGCCCCCGGATCACTACCCCCATGACCTGGGTCAATTACAATGATCTTTCCTTTTACTCCTTCGGAGAGGGAATACTCGTAATCGGGAAGTTTCTGTCGTACAAAAATATCAACCACTGTCGAGGTTCCTTTTCGTTCATTTCCGGGAGTAATTTTCACTTCCATATTTTCTTGCCGGAAATAAGTAGACATAGGCATAACAATATCCCAATTCTTGCCATCTCGATTGATTTGCACTCGAGTAACCGATTCGCCACTATCAATGGTATGACTTTGATTGGTAATTCCTAAATCAGTATTTGGTAAAGTAACCACCATCACTCCGGATTCACTATCATCAACTGTAAAATTTGCCTTTGTTACTTGCTTTAGATCAATCGTAATTTTTTGCACTGAATATTTACTTTCGTTGATCGTCACACTTTTTACTGTTGGGACAGGGGCTTTCACTTCTTCATTTTGATCAACAATTTCAATGACAATTCGGTCTTTTTTTCCTTTAGAAGAATCTGCCGCTAAAGCAAAAACTTTATATTTTAAATTCTGATTCGAACTAGGTGTAATTTCGAGATAAACAACCTTATTCTCATTTAATACCTGGATTTTTGGAATAGTGCCAGTACCATATTTTTTCCCCTGCAACGCTTTTAAGTCTACCCCAGGCAAAAAAATCTTATCCCCTTTTATTTCAGGTTTCTTTTTTACCGGATCCGAAAAGTCTAACACATAGCGCCAAATTTTTTCGCCAGAAGCACTATCTGGTTGGGCAGCCCAACGAACTGCATCTATTTTAGGCAAAGCCGCTTCTATAATCGAACTTTGACTCACTAAAAATACCATAACTACAAATAAGTTAATCCAATAAAATTTTCTCATACTATTCTCCCAGAAGCTTATTGTGAAGGCTTTTCATTTCCTCAAGCTCATCCTTCTGTTTATTTTCATCTCTATTTATCAAAAAAGAAATCCAATCCCCTTCTTTACTGCCTTCTGGTAAAAAAGCAGCAGGCCAAGAAAAAACGGATTCCCCATCCGGTATAACCAAATATCCAATCCCATTTTCCACCTTGTCTAAATAAGCATAAACTTTCATCCCAAACCTCCTAAAACTCAGTAGAAATTTGATAGGACTCTTTTCCAAGCAAAATCCTAATGGTCCCATTCAAATTTGTTTGATAGACTTTCATCTTATGCTTTTCATAACGTTCTAAGACTAACTGGTGAGGATGTCCAAAATCATTATTCGACTTTAACGAAATCAAGGCAATCTTGGAATTAACCGCACTAATAAACCGGGCTGACGAAGAGGTCTTGCTCCCATGATGAGGAGACTTTAAAATTTCTGAACCCAATTCTGTAGTACCATCATAATACTTTACCAATCCATTTTCTAAATCCTTTTCAATATCACCAGTCAACAAAACACTCATTTTCCCATAAACCAGCTTAGTCACAATCGATTGATTGTTTATACTTTTAGAAGCATCAAATTCTGGAATTGGAGTCAAAAAAATAAGACGAGCCCCTTTTCCGACTTCGACACTCTCTCCCAATCGGTTATGTCTTAGTGGAATTTTCTTCTTTTCCATAGCTAGATAATATTTTTTGACATAAGGAGAAGTAGAAGGAAATTTTGATTCGATCACTTCTCTGACATCATAATTTTCAATCACTTCTGCAGCGTTACCAATATGATCTGCATGGGAATGAGTTAATAGTAAAATATCAATCTTTTTTATATTTCGCTTCTTTAATTCATCCATCAACGAAGCTTTCCCTGCAGGAGGTCCTGTATCCACAAGTATTGTTTTCTCTGATCCTTCGATTAATATTGCATCTCCTTGCCCTACATTTAGAATCGAAACTACCACCTGATCAATCGGCTTCGTTATACTCTTGGGCTTCGAATACTCTAATAGTAAAAAGACCACTCCACCAATAAAGAAAAGGGTAAAAATGAAAATAATCGTTTTTTTCACAAACACCCTCCAAAAATCTCGTTTCTCAACTATTATACGCCAAATTCTCTTCTCTTTCTAGTTTGAAGTCAAAATAATTTGTGAAATCGCTGCAGTCTTATTATGACTCATTGAAAGAAAAATCTTCTTGACCCCCAATTCATCTGCCACTTTTTTGCAAACCCCGGTCAAAAAAATCTCTGGCCTCTCTCCGTTTTGTCTGCGTATCTCAATTTCTTTCCATACCGCACCTTTTTCTCCCAAATTTAAAGCCTTCATCATCGCCTCTTTAGCAGCAAATCGAGCGGCAAAAGAAGATACTGCTTGCTGCTTTTTTTGATGGCAATAATTTCGCTCGGATAAGGTAAAAATGCGTTCTAAAAAACGTTCACTCTCAATCGCTTTTTTGATTCTCTCAAGTTCAACAATATCAATCCCAATCCCAATAATCATGTCAAACTCCTTTTCCTATCATCTTTTCTTTATTGTAAACCATATTCTCCAATAAAAAAAGGAAGAACAGTTGTTCTTCCTTTTGAGTTCTTATTAGGCTCGGCTACCTAGTTGCTGATCAATCATCATTTGAGCACCAATATTGTCGCCTGCTTTAGTAAACATATCTACTGCATTACCTGCATTTTCTTCTTCTTCATCTTGTTCCGAAACGAACCAATTGAGGAAAATTTGAGCACTCAAATCTTTTTCTTCCCCAGCAACTTCATACAATTGATGAATTTTTTTAGTCACATATTGTTCATGTTTTAAGACTTCTTCAAAAACATTCACCAATTTTCCGTAGCTAGTCTCTGGAGCTTTAATTGCAGGAACAACAGCTTTATTCCCTCGATCCATTAAGTATTTGATCATTTTATTTGCATGATCAAGTTCTTCTTGGTACTGCTTGTACAACCAATTGCAGCTACCTCTAAATCCATCTGCGTCTACATACAAAGCCATCGCTAAATACTGGTGAGCAGAAAAAATTTCTGCGGTGATTTGTTCATTAAATGCCTTTTCTAATTTTGAGCTCATTTTCATAATAAACCCCTCCTTAATTTATATCCGAGTTACATTATAAGAATAACTCTTTCTTAGTTAAAATACAAGCAAAAAAAATGGCAACTCTATAAATAGAGTTACCATTTTTGATTATTCTACAGTCACAGACTTGGCCAGATTTCTTGGTTTATCCACATCACACTCTCGATGGACTGCTGCATGATAAGCAATCAATTGAAGAGGCATTGCAACAAGAATTGGAGCCAAAAGTTCATGGGCAACCGGAAGTTCAATTGTATAATCCGCATGATGCTTCCATTCTTCTATATTTGCTGGTCCAATTCCAAGGACACAAGCTCCTCGCGCCCTGACTTCTTGAATATTGCTAATCGTTTTTTCCATCACATTCAGCTGAGTTGATACGGCAATCACCGGCATCCCCTCTGTAATCAAGGCAAGAGTTCCATGCTTCAATTCACCAGCCGCATAAGCTTCTGCATGAATATAAGAAACTTCTTTCAATTTCAAAGCCCCTTCAACCACAGCTGCAAAATCTAGCGAACGACCAATAAAGAAGGCATGATCGCCACCATCTGTATAATTTTCTACATATTCTTTACATTTTTCATCGGTTTTCAAAACCTCTACAATCAACTCGGGTAAATTACTGATCATCAAAATCAGTTCTTTTTCTTGAGCTTCAGTCATTTTACCAATTCGACGCGCAAAGTAAATTGAAAATAACAGCAACAATACCGCTTGAGTTGTATAAGCTTTGGTCGAAGCAACTGCAATTTCAGGGCCAGCCCAAGTATAAAGTACCCGATCGGCCTCCCGAGCTACTGAAGAAGCTACCGTATTGGTAATCGCAATCGAGTGAGCTCCGAGGCGTTTACCTTCTCGCAAAGCCGCCAGAGTATCACTCGTTTCGCCAGATTGGCTAATTGCAATCAAAAGAGTGTGCTCATCCACAATTGGATTTTTATAGCGGAATTCCGAAGCAATCTCAACCTCTACGGGAACCCGTGCCATCGTCTCTATCCAGTTTTTAGCCAACAAGCCCGAGTGATAAGCTGTACCACAAGCAACAATCACAACTTTATGAATATTTTTGAATTCCTCATCAGTCCATTCGAGTTCTTTGAGCACAATTTTCTCATCACCCAAGCGGCCGCTCAAAGTATCACGTACTGCTTTTGGTTGTTCAAAAATTTCTTTCAACATGAAATGAGCATATCCATCTTTCTCAGCTGCCTGAGCATCCCAATGGACTTCAAAGACTTTCTTGGTAATTAGATTGCCTGCCCGATCGGTCACAATGACACGATCTTTATCAATTTTCGCAACTTCTCCATCACTTAGAATAAAAGTACGACGAGTATAGCGAATAATCGCAGGGATATCGGAGGCAATAAAATTTTCTCCTTCGCCCAAGCCAATGACCAAAGGATTATCTTGCTTCGCACACAAGAGAAAGTCTGGATCCCTTCTGGAAAGAGCTACCAAAGCATAAGCTCCCCGTATTTTCGTCAAGACCTGACGAAAAGCAGCTTCAAAATCGCCTTGATAGAGTTCCTCTAAAAGATGAGCCACCACTTCAGTATCCGTCTCTGATAAAAACGTATGGCCCCTACCAATCAACTCTTCCCGAAGCTCCAAATAATTCTCAATAATCCCGTTATGAACAACCACAAAATCACCATGACAATCCCCATGAGGATGAGAATTTTCGTTCGATGGCTTACCATGAGTTGCCCAGCGAGTATGTCCGATTCCCACAGTTCCTTCTAATGGATTTTCTAACAATAAATCAGATAATTGTTGGAGACGACCTACAGATTTCTTCATTTGAATTTTTCCATCAAAAAAAATCCCTACCCCAGCCGAATCATATCCTCGGTACTCAAGCTTGCTTAAGCCGTTAATTAAAATTTCTTCTGCTTGTTTTGGGCCAATATAGCCAACGATCCCACACATATTGGAACCTCCTTATATTTATTTATCAATGTACTTTTACTGCCAGAAAAGCTTTGTCTTTATCGTTTCCAATAAAATTTGTCTCTTCGTTAACGGTCACAGCAACCGGGAGGCATCCGCCGAATTTTCGATAAACCTCCACCTCGTCTCCTCGCCCACAGCAAGGACTGGCGCTTAGTACTGCTAATTCACTCCATCATTCTTTTTCTTCATCACCTCTTTCACAAAAAAAAGAAGCACCCGAATCAGGTGCTTCCTAATCCTCACATATTGTACTGCAAATTGATTTATCCGTCAATTCGCCCCAATCTCTTGTCGAGTGATTTCAGCAATGTTATGGATTAGTTTTTCTAACTCATCTTGAGACGGCCCCTCAGCCATAATACGAAGCAATGGCTCTGTACCAGAAGGGCGTACTAAAATTCTTCCGTTTTCACCCAATTGCTTTTCAGCAGCTCCAATGGCTTCTTGGATTCGTTCATTGGTTTCCCAAGCTTTTTTATCTGTGACACGGACATTCACCAGAATTTGTGGAAAATCAACCATCAACTCACTCAGTTCGGACATTTTCTTACCCGACTCCTTCAAAGCAGCAAGCAATTGAAGGCCCGTCAAAATCCCATCCCCAGTTGTTGACAAATTTCCGAAAATAATGTGTCCAGATTGCTCTCCACCTAAGCAAGCGTTTTTTTCTTTCATCATCTCCAGCACATAGCGATCTCCCACTTGAGCAATTTCAAGATTGAGACCATAGCTTCGAGCCGCCTGATGAAAGCCCAAATTACTCATCACTGTGGCGACTACTTTATTGTCTACAAGCAACCCTTGCTCTTTTAAAAGCAGCGCACAAAGAAGCATGATTCGATCTCCGTCCACCACATTACCTTCCTCTGTAATGGCCAAACAACGATCCGCATCCCCATCGTGAGCAATCCCAATATGAGCCTGATTCTCACATACCGCTTTTTGCAGCATTTCCAAATGAGTAGAGCCACAATGATCATTAATATTAGTCCCAGTAGGTTCATTTGAAAGAGCAATCACCTCGGCCCCTAAAGTGCGATAGAGGGCTGGTGCGATCTTGTACGATGCTCCATTTGAGCAATCTAATACCACCTTTACACCTTCCAAAGTACTTGAAATCGTTTTCTTCAAATACTCTTCGTAAAGAGCCAATTTACTTTCAATCAGAATAATTTCTCCGATTTTATCCCCAATGGGTCGAGGTAGATTCTCTACCCCCTCTTGAATGATTCGTTCTAACTCATCCTCTACTTGATCCAGAAGTTTATAACCAGTCGACGAAAAGAATTTAATCCCATTATCTGGATAAGGATTATGAGATGCAGAAAGTACCACCCCAGCTTGAGCCCCAAGTTCTTTTGTCAAAAAGGCGATTCCTGGAGTCGGAGCCACACCCAGCATCAAAGCTTCTCCGCCAGCAGAGCAGACTCCAGCAGCCAAAGCAGCTTCTAGCATCATCCCAGAAACCCGAGTATCTCTCCCAATCACAATTTTTGGACGCTCTACAGTTTGACCAAAATAATACGTCGCAGCTTTTCCCAATTGATAAGCCAACTCAGCAGTAATTTCTTGATTTGCAACCCCTCGGACCCCATCGGTTCCAAATAATCTAGTCATCTTTTCTACACCATACTTTCCTTAAAATGGTTTGTATTCTTTAATAATATTTTCAGCTTGCTTGATACCATCCATCGCTGCACTAATAATTCCCCCTGCATAACCGGCCCCTTCGCCGCAAGGGTAAAGTCCTTGGCACGAGATGCTCTGACCAGTATCACCACGGCTTATGCGAACTGGTGATGATGTGCGGGTCTCAATCCCTGTGAGAACTGCCCCTTCATGATCAAATCCTACAATCTTCCTTCCAAAACCGCAAATTCCCTCTTGAAGGCTTTTTACGATTTCCTCAGGTAAAGCAGTTCGCAAGTCTGCTTCAGCCACACCAGGTCGATAAGATGGAGTCAGCAAAGGCTTACTCTTGCCCGGAGAACCTAAAAAATCTCCTACCAATTGAAATGGAGCATAATAATTTCTCCCACCCAACTCGTATGCTTTCTTTTCAAGGGAACGTTGGAATTCCATCCCACCCAATGGAGTATGATTCCAATCGCTTGGATTCACCGTCGCTACAATCGCACTATTTGCGATCCCAGAAGAACGAGAATAATAACTCATCCCATTTGTTACAACACACTCTTCCTCGCTAGCAGAAGCAACCACTTCGCCACCAGGGCACATACAAAAAGTATAGACTCCTCGGCCACTCGTACTATGGTGAGTCAGCATATAGTCGGCAGACCCCAGCTTGGGATGACCCGCAAAATCACCATATTGAGCTCGATCCAACCACTCTTGTGGATGCTCAATTCGCAGCCCCACTGCAAAAGCCTTTTCTTCCAAAGCAACCCCAGAGTCTTGAAGCATCTGATAAGTATCTCTAGCGCTATGACCCACTGCCAAAATAAGGTTTTCGACAGGCAACCGTCTACCCGTCGAAGTCTCAATTTCGGTTACTTTGGCTTTGACTACTTTCAGCTCAGTTAACTGTTCTTCAAAGAAAATATCGGCCCCCAATGAAAGTAGTTCTTTTCGAATCGAAAGCAACACTTTTCTTAAAATATCAGTTCCTACATGAGGCTTATAATGATACAAAATTTCTTCTGGCGCCCCAGCCTTGACCAAATCAGTTAATACTTGAAAAATCCGCGTATCTTTACTTCTTGTAGTTAGCTTACCATCTGAAAAAGTTCCTGCTCCACCTTCGCCAAATTGTACATTTGAATTGGCAAGTAATTTAGAGCTTCCATTCCAGAAATTTGCCACATCTCGGCTTCGCTCCTCTACACTCTTACCTCGCTCTAAAATGATAGGCCGATAACCAGCCCGAGCCAAATAAAGAGAAGCAAATATCCCGGCCGGTCCCATCCCTACCACGATTGGGCGATGGGTCATCTTTTTATCTCCTGGTTCAGTAGTCAAAGCAGTATCTTTTCTCTCGTAAGTTGTTACCCCAAACCCTGGTTTAATTTTCTTCTTTAATTCATTGTCCCCATTTTTGCCCTCCACAGCAACTGTATAGTTTAATAGAATCTTATTTTTTTTTCTTGCATCAATGGATCGATTCATAACTTGTATTTTTTTTACTTCCGACTTAGAGATGCCAACTTTCGTTTCGACAACTTCCAGCAAATCCCGGTCATCTTTTAATCCAACTAAAATATTAGATATTTTAAGCAATTATACTCCACCTATCATTTTCCAATTTTCATTATAACTTTAACTTGAGACATATCCGATACCACATCAGTTGGAATTTTGAGATTTACCATTACTTCCTGCGTTTCAGCTTGAGTCAAATTTGACAGATCAAGCGCTTCTACTTCCAGAAAGCTAATTTTGCTCAAAGCGGTTCTGCTACCATGAATGCGAACTTGAGCTGGTTCAATTGTCACACTTTCCATTGTCAAATTTTCTGGCAATTTTCCTACCGACTGGAACTGGATCGAAACCATTTTACTATCTTTAGGAGCTACCATAACTGAAACCATGACTTTATCAAAAGATAGATTCCAGTTTGGAGGCAGTTTAAGTTGTTCGCCCAAAACGGGAGTTGCTTCCGCCACAAAAGATTCGGTAACATTATCCAAATTAACCGGCACATAAGCTCTTGAAATGTGTTCTTTTTCTGAAGAGGGTACTTTTATTGTGATGACTTTGGGATTCAGGCCGATTTCACCAAGTTGAAAATCATCACCTAATTTACCTCGAATTTGAGTTTCCAGAGGAATTTTCTTAAAAACTAGATCATCAATGACAATCTCAGTGTAATAATTAGGCGATTCGACCAGCTCAATCCCGCTCGGTAAAACAACTTTTAATGGAAATCGAAATGTACCTTTGCTGACCTCTTTCAAATCTACAGATACTTTAATTTCCTCGGCTCGGATTTCTGCAAAGCTCAAACGAGGC
>JAGOHU010000141.1 GCA_017995975.1 Negativicutes bacterium | reverse complement strand
GATATCCCCACAGCCCCTACCCGAGAAATTGCTTGATTGTTGAACTTACTTTCTTGTAAAAAAATACTGGTCGCCACTTCTGGCGGAACATCATGCTGACGACTATATACTAAAATATAGCGAGCGATTTCCTCCGCATCTTTACTATTGTAGCGAGCAATATAGTCTTCAATAAAAATTTTTCTAGGCTTAGAATATTCATCTTGAATCTCAAAAAGACATAGCAAGAAAAAGACAAGCAGAAGAATTTTTTCATGCTTTTTCCTTAAGTGAAACATTTTTAATTCCCTTCGTTTTTAAATAATCAATTTTTATATTATAGTCGAACAAAAAGCATTGAGCAAATCAAAGAGGCAATTATCTTTCATGATTAGAAATTTGAATAGTTACTGCATATCATGTCCAAAGCTCCCTGTTTACTATACCCCTCCAACCAAACTCTCACCTTTTTCGATACGACGAATATTTTCAAAGGATCGCTTAATACCTTCTTTTAAGACATCTAATGTTCCCCCAGCGATATGAGGTGTCAAAATCACATTAGGACAGTCAGCAAGAGGACTGGAGAGCTCAAAGGGCTCGATCGCAAAAGTATCAAAGGCCGCTCCAGCTAACATTCCCTCTTGCAATGCTTTTGCTACTGCTTTTTCGTCCACAATATTTCCTCGAGCCACATTGATCAAAATCGCATTTTTCTTCATCAGAGCCAATTCTTTTTCGCTGATCCAATTGCGAGTTTCTTCCAGCAAAGGAATGTGGACACTCAAAATATCTGACTCTTTTAGAATTCGTTCTAGCGGCGCAAATCCAATACCCAAGTCCTGTTCTTGCTCAGCCGATAGTCGATAGGCATCATAGTAGAGAATTTGGGTATTAAAAGCTTTTGATCGTTTGGCCACTTCCCGACCAACATTACCCATACCAAGAATTCCATGTACTTTTCCACTCATTTCGTGCATGAAAGGTCGGTATTCCCACATGAGCCATTTTCCTTCCTGGGTAGCTTCATTCATAAAGTTTATCTTTCGGTAGAGACTCAGAATAAAGCCAATCGTTAATTCGGCTACACTGACTGCATTTACTCCTGGTGTATTGGCTACTTGGATTCTTCTTTCTTTGGCAGCTTTTAAGTCTACATTATCTAAACCAATGCCAGCTCGCTGGATCAATTTTAATTTTGGAGCGGCTTTGATTAATTCTGAAGTAATCTTAAAAGTGGCGATCACAAAGCAAGTTGCTTTTTCCAAACAGCTCTTTTGCTCTTGTTCAGATAATTCTTGCCAATAAAAAACCTGGTCCTCTTGTTTTTTATATTGATCCATAAATGCTTTGGTAGCATCTGAAGCTTTTTCAAAATAAATAACTTGTTCTCCCATAAGAAAAACCTCCTCTTTCTTTAGTTACTTTCTTACCTCTAATTATAACAGCAATCCATTGATTCGGGATTGATAAAAGACATTTTACTATTATACCGCTTTTTTTATTAACCTAATTCCAAGAAGCAGGATTTAAGTATTTAATGTATAATATGACTATGTAATATATTTTTATATTCGTTTCCCCAGTCGTCTTAATAAAAACTTAAAGAGGTGAAGATTTATGATCAAGGAAAGAATCTGGCATGCAGAAAAAGGGCAGGATGTACTTAAGGTATTCGGCACGTCTGCCGAAACTGGTCTGACCCCTGAGCAAGTCGAGGAGCTCCGAACCCAGTGTGGATTCAACGAATTACAAAGTGCTGAAAAAAAAGGATTGTTAGCCCGTTTTATCGATCAATTTAAAGACTTCATGATTCTAGTGCTGCTAATCGCTGCAGCAGTCTCCTTTGCGCTCGGCGAAAAAGCTGATGCCTTTATTATCATTACCATTGTGGTCTTAAATGCAGTTGTGGGTATTATTCAAGAAAATAAGGCTGAGGAATCCTTAGAAGCACTCAAGAAAATGTCTGCTCCTCAGGCAAAGGTCTTGCGAAATGGACAAGTTCTTTTTATTCATTCTCGCGAAATTGTACCGGGAGATATTTTTATACTGGAAGCTGGAGACCTAATCCCAGCAGATGGACGCCTTTTGGAAATAGCAAATCTCCGGGTAGAAGAATCTGCTCTCACAGGCGAATCATTAGCAGTGGAAAAAACGACTGATTTAGTGGCTCCAGATTCGCTACTTGGAGATCGGATAAATATGGTTTTCTCCAGTAGTATGGTCTCCTATGGTCGTGGGCGAGCGATTGCTGTAAACACTGGCATGGGTACTCAAGTCGGAAAAATTGCTACAATGCTCATGAATACTGACAACGAACCTACTCCACTGCAAAAAAGCATTGGGCAACTCGGAAAGTATTTAGGGGTCATTACTCTGGCGATTTGCTTTATTATTTTCGGAGTTGGTCTTTATCAAGGCCGAGATATCTTTGAAATGTTCTTGATAGCAGTAAGCTTGGCAGTCGCAGCAATTCCGGAAGGATTGCCCGCAGTTGTCACAGTTGTACTTGCCATTGGAGTGCAGCAATTGGTAAAAAAGCATGCGATTATCCGCAAATTGCCTGCAGTAGAAACGTTAGGTAGTGCTTCAATTATCTGTTCTGATAAAACCGGTACACTAACCCAAAATAAAATGACCGTAGTCGAAGTTTTTAACGGAACGATTTCATCTGATCAACTAACTGATTCTGCGAATCAAGAACTTTTGCATTGGGCTACTCTTTGTAACGATGCTGAAATCCAAAGAGACTCGGACGGAAATCGAAAAGACTTGGGAGACCCTACCGAGATTGCGATCGTAGTGGCAGGAGAAACTGCTGGTCTTCTCAAAAAAGAATTGGAAGCCACAACACCTCGAGTTTCAGAAGTCCCCTTTGATTCGGGTCGAAAATTGATGACTACAGTCCATCAGCTTCCCAATGGGACCTATAAAGTAATAACCAAAGGTGCTCCCGATGTACTTCTTAGTCGATGCAGTCGATTTTTAGGCCAACCCATAACCTCCGACCATCATAAACAAATTGAAGCTGCAAATCTCGCTATGGCAGAAAGAGCTCTTCGAGTTCTGTCGGTAGGAACAAAAATCGTGACCACTCTACCGGAAGAAGCAACCAGCGAATTTTATGAAACTGATCTCGATTTCCTTGGTCTGTTAGGTATGATCGACCCACCACGACCGGAGGTCAAAGTTGCAGTAGAAACTTGCCGTATTGCTGGAATTCGACCAATCATGATCACTGGCGATCATCCCGCTACTGCCCTTGCAATTGCCAAAGAGCTTGGTATTTTCAATGAGGGTGACGAAATTCTCACTGGAGCTCAACTGCGAGATATCCCAGAAGAACAACTGGAGGCTACAATCGCTAACTACTCGGTCTATGCCCGAGTTGCACCAGAAGATAAAGTCCGCATCGTAACCGCATGGCAAAATCAAGGCAAAATCGTAGCTATGACCGGAGATGGTGTCAATGATGCGCCAGCACTCAAAAAAGCAGATATTGGTTGTGCTATGGGAATCACCGGAACTGACGTATCCAAGCAAGCAGCTGACATGATCTTGACCGATGACAACTTCGCCACAATTGTATCCGCAGTCCATGAAGGCCGGGGTATTTTCGACAATATCCGCAAAGCGATTCAATTTCTCCTTTCTTGCAATACTGGTGAAATCATCGTTTTCTTTGTAGCCATTCTCATGAATTGGGATTCACCTTTACTACCAATTCACATTCTCTGGATCAATTTAGTAACAGATAGTTTTCCTGCATTAGCACTCGGAATGGAACCAACCGAAGCAGGAATCATGAAACGTCCTCCACGGGATCCTAAGAAAAACATCTTCAGTGATGGGGTCGGCATTGGAATTTTAGAGTATGGATTTTTAGTCGGTGTGGTTACTCTCATAGCCTTCTGGATTTCCGGAACCCATGATGAAGAAGCCACCTTGGCAACTGCTCGTACTATGGCTTTTGCTACACTTGGCATTGTACAACTTTTCCTCGCCTGGAGCCTTCGCTCAAACCTTCCACTCTGGCGAACTGGATTAATGGGAAATAAATGGATGTGGTATGCATTCTTTGCCTCCTTATCTCTCCAACTTGCAGTCATGCTAATTGATCCAATTCAAAACATTTTCTCACTCACCTACCTTACTGGTGAACAATGGCTTTGGGTTATCGGACTTTCTCTCGTTCCTTCAATCATTCAAGAGATTAGTAAAGAAATCCGTTTCCAAAGAGAATCTTAAGCATAAAAAAGAACCGGTCGAACTGATGTTCGCCGGTTCTTTTTCTATTCATTTGCCTGAGCAACCATTTCGTCAAATTCGTTCTGAATTTCCTCACTAGGAGGTTTATCCAATAAGCTCACCAATGGAATTGCTATAGCGGACAAGATAAAGCCCGGGATCATTTCAAAGAGTGGGCTATTCGCATATTTCCAGAGGAGAACCGTTAGTCCACCAGCCAAAATACCAGCAATTGCCCCTTTGCGAGTGGTTCTCTTCCAAAAGAGGGAATATAGGATAATCGGGCCAAAGGAAGAGCCAAAGCCAGACCAAGCATAGCCTACCAAATTGAGGATTGTTTTATTGCTATAAAAAGATAAGCCTAGTGAAATAGCCGAAATAACCAGCACTGTGATCCGACCCGCCCACATCAATTCAGATTGACTGGCTTTCCCTTTGCGAAGAATTCCTTTATAAATATCTTCTGTGAAAGAACTCGAAGCCACAAGAAGCTGAGAACTCAAAGTACTCATGATCGCCGCCATCACTGCGGAAAGGAAGAAGCCAGCTAGCCAAGGATTGAACATTTGCCTTACCATCTGGATAAAGACGGTCTCTGGGTTCTCCAATGCGTGTGCCCCATTGTAAATCGCTACTCCAATTACTCCCACCAGCATAGCACTATAGAGAGGAACCACATTACCAAAAGTCATGGCGATCAAGCGAGCCTTCGTCATCTCTTTGTGAGACTTCAAAGCCATAAA
>JAGOHU010000140.1 GCA_017995975.1 Negativicutes bacterium | reverse complement strand
GGGAATGCCGATCGAGACCTGGATCAGCCGATCTTCTTGGAGGTCTCGTACGCGAGATGGCTTGCCTGTAACTGTAACGAATGAGCGACCAGAAAGCCAGTATTTTTGAGCAATAAACATCAGAATAGAGATGGTAAGTAATACGGATGCTAAGGCAAAACCGCCTTTTACATCATAATTTCCGATGGATTGCATATAGACTTGAGCGGCTAAGGTGGTGAAGTCGCCAGCGATAACCATGGCGTTTCCAAAGTCGGCTACCACTTGGATAAAGACCAGTAGGAAAGAGTTGGCTAGACCTGGTAAAAGTAAGGGTAAAATGACAGTGCGGAAAACTTGCCAACGGCTGGCACCTAAGTTTTTAGCCGCTTCTTCATAGGCCGGATCGATCTGGCGAAGGAGACCAGCCAACAAGAGGTAGGCAATGGGGAAGAAGGTGAGTATTTGGACAATTCCCAAGCTTACTGCCCCGTAAGCATTGAATTCTCTTAAGCCGAGAAGATATTTGGTGACAAAGCCTTGTTGACCAAAAAGCATTACAAAGGACATAGCCAAGGCAAAAGGTGGTGAGACGATCGGCATCAGTGCAATGGCGCCAAAGAGCTTTTTGAAGGGGAATCGGATGTATGCGTCAGTATAAGCAAAGAGAAAACCGATTGCGGTTGCTGCAGTACTGACCACAACTCCTAAGAGAAGGGTTTGCCAAAGGATTCGTAAATTTTTATTATTGCTCATGGCTTCGATTAGGTACTCAAAGGTAAAGCCCCCATCATCGGAAATGAAACTCCCTTTTAAAACTGCAAATAAAGGCCAAAGTATAAATAAAATAAGGGAAATAATAACAATGACTATGGTAGTGATTAGTACTGGGTCTCGTATGATTTTTTTCAATTCATCCAATGTAACTTGGAAACGATTCATTTTTCCAGCTCCTTGCTGTCTAATTTCTCTCTATAAGGAGAAGAGCCGCAGGTTGGTCTATAAAACGAACCTGCAGCTCTTTTGATTTTGACCATATTATTTTCCTGTGGTTTTGCCCCATTTTTCGATTAGTTCTTTTTTGTTTTTCCCAGCCCATTGGAAATCATAGTCGATTAGCTTAGTATTTTTTAGCTCATCTGCTTGTTTGGGTGGATTTGCTTTGCTGTTGGTTAAGAATTGGTAGGAACCGGCAGTTTGTCCGATTTCTTGAGCTTTTTTAGTGAGAGCCCAATCAACGAATTTTTTAGCAGCTTCTTGGTTTGGTCCGCCTTTGATGATAGCGACTCCGCCGATTTCATAGCCAGTTCCTTCGCTTGGTGCGCTGAGGAGCAGGTCTTTCATGCCTTCTTCACGGTATTTGATCGCATCATGGAGGAAGGAAAGGCCTACGATGGCTTCGCCTTGTCCTGCCATACGTGCAGGAGCGGTACCGGATTTTTGATAGTTTTTGATTTGTCCGTCAAGGGCTTTCATGTATTGGAGGCCCTTTTCTTCGCCCATGATTTGTACTACTGTTGCTAAGGTGGTGTAGGCAGTTCCTGATGATCCAGGATTGGCTGCACTGATTTGACCTTTTAGGCCCGGGTGGAGAAGGTCTTGCCAGCTTTGAGGTACTGGAATTCCTTTTTCATCAAGCATTTTTTTATTGGATGCAAAGCCTAGGTATCCTACATAGATTCCAGTCCAATATCCTTCTTTGTCTTTAAATTTATCAGGAATTTCCGAGGCGGTTGGAGAAACATATTTTTCGAGGAGTCCCTCTTCTTTTGCTTGGATATAACCATCCGCAGGGCCACCCCACCAGACAGAAGCTTGAGGATTATTTTTCTCTGCCCGAATTCGGTTGACCACTTCGCCAGAGCTCATACGAACTGCATTTACTTTGATACCCGTTTCTTTTTCGAAGTCTTGTTTCCCTTTATTCATGTATTCTTCAAGCATGCCCGCATAGACAGTGATCTCTTGGGGTGCTTTTTTTGAATCTCCGCAGCCAGCAATTCCAAGTGCAAGAGTTCCCATTAGAGCAAGAGCTAATAATTTTTTCCCTTTATTCATCTTGAAAAACCTCCTTATTAATCTAACTTTCATAATCATATAAACCTAATTCATTTAAGGGCAAACTATCCCTTATCGTCTTAATTCGATAAAAAGGCCTTAATTCCTTCTGGAAAAATTAAGGCCTCCAAAGGATTAACGAATCCAGCGAGCCAAGGCATAACGCCCTTCTCCTAATAGAAGAATTCCTAAAAATACAGAGCCATGTAATATCCAGGTGAACATGGCATCTAGGCCCGAATTGCTGATCACGGCAATGATTAAGTAGAGGAGACAACGGAAAAAGAGTAAGAATGAAGAGCCTCTAAAGATCATGCCTAAGGCGAAGAAAATACCTCCAAAGAATTGAATGGCTAGCAGAATGAATCCCCATACTGCTGGTAGGAAAGTGATTCCTAATGGAGCGAGACTGAGTCCGACGGCTTCCCAAGTCCCACTGCCAGAGAAAAGCTTATTGAAACTATAATAAGCAGAATGAATCCCAAAGGCTAATCGAATCAGTAATAGTCCTGCGTTTCCCATAAAGACCTCCTTAAATTGACTAGGTAGTGACAAAATTTGCACTCTATTAGTTTAGGAAGGACTGCGAGGGATGTCAAGAAAAGAAAGTTGCACTTTTGTGATCTAGGTCACAGTTTTTTTTAACTTAATCCTTTACACTAAGAATAAATTAATTGAAGTGGAGGAATAAAAATGTTTTGTTATCAATGCGAACAAACTGCTCAAGGTAAAGGTTGTACTCAGGTCGGGGTTTGTGGTAAAGATGGAGTGACTTCTGATTTGCAAGATTTACTTTTATATATGGCTAAAGGAATTTCTCAGTATGCTTATTTGGCTGGGGTAAAAGGTAAAAGAAGTCTAGAGGTGGATCATTATGTGGTCGAGTCTCTATTTACTACCATTACAAATGTAAATTTTGATTCGGAGAATTTAAAGAGCTTGATTGAAAAAGGTTTGACGATTCGCGAAGAAGCTCGGAGCTTATATCTTGAATCTGAGACTGCACCGATTCAACTGGAAGGACCAGCGGTTTGGTCAGTAGAGCTAACTTCTGAGGCTGTGGAGAAACAAATGAAAGAGGTTGGGGTAGCGAGCCGGATTAGTCGGATGGGTGAAGATTGTTCGGGAATTTTTGAAATTGGCATTTATGGCTTGAAAGGTCTTGCTGCTTATGTAGATCATGCGAGAGTATTGGGACAGGAAAGTGAAGAAATTTATTTAGAGATTCATCGTTTGCTTTCTTATTATTCGACGGAAGATCATAATTTGGATTCGTTACTGGAAACTGCACTCGCAGTAGGGGCATTGAACTTGAAAGTGATGGAGCTTTTAGACAAGGCCAATACGGGAACCTATGGGCATCCAGTGCCCACAAAAGTCCGGACCACTGGGCTAAAAGGAAAAGCGATTTTAGTCTCAGGCCATGATTTGAAGGACTTGGCTATGCTGCTTGAGCAGACGAAAGAGATGGATATTAAGATTTATACTCACGGCGAGATGCTTCCGTGCCATGGGTATCCAGAACTTAAAAAATACCCAAATTTAGTTGGTAATTATGGTGGGGCTTGGCAAGACCAACAGAAAGAATTTGCTGAATTCCCTGGTGCGATTTTGATGACGACCAATTGCATCCAAAAGCCTCAAGTCAGTTATGAAGGGCATATCTTTACAACTGGTTTGGTTACTTGGCCTGGAGTTGTACATATTGGGGAAAATGGGAAGGATAAAGACTTTGCACCGGTGATTGAGGCAGCAATGAATTTACCTGGGTTTTTACAAGACGAAGCAGAAGTTTATACCACGACTGGCTTTGGTCACCATGCAGTCTTGTCGGTTGCAGATCAAGTGATTGACCGAGTAAAGTCGGGGAAAATTCGCCATTTCTTGTTGATCGGTGGTTGTGATGGGGCGAAGAGCGGTCGGAATTATTACACTGATATGGCTTTGCAGGCTCCAGATGATGTGATGATCTTGACTTTGGCTTGCGGAAAGTATCGATTTAATAAATTTGATTTTGGCACAATTGATGGATTGCCTCGATTACTTGATTTGGGACAATGCAATGACACTCATTCGGCTATTCGGATCGCCGTGGCCTTAGCGGAAGCTTTTGAGACCGATGTAAATTCGCTTCCTTTGTCTTTGGTACTTTCTTGGTATGAACAAAAAGCGGTGGCCATTCTTCTAAGCCTTCTTTATTTAGGAATTGAAAACATTCGAATTGGTCCATCGGTGCCAGCGTTTCTTTCACCAGCAGCGGTTCAAATTTTGCAGGAGAAATACAAATTACAGCCAATTAAAACAGCAGAGGAAGATTTAAAAGAAATTTTAAAATAAATGATAAATCAAAATCTAATCATATGAGGTGTGGAAATGAGCTCTTTAAATGGTGCAACTTTACAAAAAATCAGAAATGGACAAAAAACATTTGCTGTAACTCCTAGTTTGCCTGCTGGATTTATTAAACCGGATCAGATGCGTAAGTATGCAGAGGTAGCAGAAAAATACGGATTGACCCTCAAGATCACTTCCGGTCAGCGGATTATGATGATTGGCATGAAAGAGGAGCAAGTGGAGTTGGTGTGGCAAGATTTAGGTATGAATCCAGCCTTCTCCTCGCCGACTTGTGTGCGAAGTGTCAAAGTTTGTCCTGGAACTACTTTTTGCAAAAGAGGCCGTCAAGATAGTGTGAAGCTTGGGCTTAAGCTAGACGAAATTTATCGAGGGATGGAAATGCCTCATAAGATGAAGATGGGTATTTCCGGGTGCCCCAATTCTTGCTCCGAATCCATTGTGAGAGATATTGGTATTGTGGGCCACAATGAAGGTTGGCGAGTCTATGTGGGTGGAAGTGCTGGTGGGAAGCCACGGATTGGTGATCTTTTGACTGAAAGATTGAATGATGATGAAGTGCTTGCGTTAGTTGATTTGATTATCCAG
>JAGOHU010000139.1 GCA_017995975.1 Negativicutes bacterium | reverse complement strand
CCTTAGTTGCCAATGTAGGTGATTCTAAATCCTTAGTCATCCACCCGGCCAGCACCACCCACTCTCAACTCAGCAGCCAAGACCGAGCTGCCGCTGGAGTTCCTGATGAACTAGTTCGATTGTCTATCGGCCTCGAAGATAGCGAGGATATTCTCTCTGACCTATCTCAAGCTCTGAAACAAGCTAATTGTTAAATAAATAAGATTTATAATAGAAAAAGCAGACCTCAAAAAGGTCTGCTTTTCTTTATATGACTTCCAACATCTCACTTTAATTAAGCTGCTTTTTTCACTTCTAGTGAAGAAGCGGAAGCAAAGAGGTCAACTAACAAATGAGCAATTTTAACTCTTAATTCATTTCGAGTACCATTCCAGTTGTTGACGATAATCGCAAAGGCATAACGTTTCCCATTATTTTCAACATACCCTGCATAGGATTGGACTCCACTAAAGCTTCCGGTTTTGATAAAAGCTTTTCCTTCTAAAGGACTTCCTTTTAGAAACAATTTGACTGTTCCTTCTTGTCCGGCAATTGGAAAGAGTTCTTTATAGTGTAAATTTGCTTGTTCGGGACGATCCATATAAACCAATAGATCTGTCAAAAATTTAGCCGAGAGTGCATTTTGTGGTGACATACCACTCCCATCTCTCATCACTAAGGCCTTGACGGGAAAGCCTTTTTCTTTCCAAAAATCTGCGATTGTGGTTTTCTTTTCTGTCTTTACAAATTCATAAAGATGCTCTGCGTAATGGTTGTCGCTACGGCTCATCAATACTTTGACGATTTCTGAGAGGGTGACTGATTTCGTAATCACTAGTGTTTTTTCTGCCTTAGGCCGTTCCGTTGTCAGCCGTTCGGTAGTAGCCTTTCCTTGGACTTGGATACCATTTTCTGTCAGGTAGCTCAGAAAGTGTTGAGCTAGAAAAAGTCCTGGGTCTGGAATGTCACTTTTCATTTTATATTCTTCCTGATTCGGAAGCACATCACCATGCAGTATCCGATCGAAGGAGAAAGGAATGCCACGCACATAGGGCTCAGTTTCTTCTTTGCCCGCCACCTTGGACTGATTTTTGATTTTCAAGCCTGTGACAGTTGGTTCTGTCCGCAGAATGACCGGCAGAGTACCTACTGAGCCTGATTTTAAATAGAGCGTATAAAGATTGTCATACACACTAATTCCATAGGTGCCAGCCCCATAGTCGGTACCAAAGTCTTCCCAGAGCCATTTTCCTGGTACTCCTTGATAACCAAAAAGACCGTCAAGGACGATAATATTTCCATCTACTTTTTTAATTTCAGCTTTTCTCATTGCTTCCAACCACTGCTTTAAAAAAGCATTCTTGTCAACTTTCACTCCATCAGACCCAAGAGTTGGGTCGCCCATTCCTTGGATAAAAAGATTGCCCTTTAATACTCCATTTTTATTAATCGTTCCATCATAAAGAAGACGAGTTTCAAATTGATAGTCTTTTCCGAGTAGTTCAAGAGCCGCAGCGGAAGTAACGATTTTCATTGTCGAAGCCGGTACAATCGACATATTTTCATTATAAGCCCCTGCCGTTTTTCCGGTATCCAAGTCCACCCCATGAAAGCTAATTCCCGCATGAGCATGATTGGGTTCGGCCACAAATTTTTGAAGTGGTTCTGGTTGTTCCTTTAACTCGGCTGCCCACCCCAGATTCACACTACCAAACACAGCCATTCCGACTAGACCGGTTATCCACCAAGATTGTTTTTTCATTTTGCACCACCCATTCTTTTTCGAAAGTTCTTATTTTATAAATATACTCTTTTTTTCCAGTCTTCTCAATAAATAGTCAGACTCCTTCAATAAAATAGCAGGATTTCAACAAAATAAAACGAATTCCCCTAGCTAGATAGCCCCAGGAATAAGGAGGCGTTTTATGAAGTACAACCAACTGGCAAAAACAAATTTGCAAGTCTCTCAGCTAAGCTTAGGCACCATGATGTTCGGTGGTCAAACCAGCGAATCAGACAGCTTGGCAATCATGGACTATGCCTACGATCAAGGAATCAATGTGTTTGATACTGCCAATGTTTACAACCAAGGAGAAAGCGAACGAATCGTTGGCAAAGCCTTGAAAGGTCGACGAGATCAAATCATCCTTGCTAGCAAAGTGAATGGACAAATGGGAAAGAATCCAAACGACAAAGGATTGGGTCGACGAAATATCCTTTCGGCGGTCGAGGCGAGCTTAAAAAGATTGGACACCGACTATCTTGACCTTTATTATATGCACGCACCCGATTATGGAACTGACTTGGAAGAATCCCTAGAGACCATGTCAAGCCTCGTCAAATCTGGTAAAGCCCGCTATATAGGCATCAGTAATTTTGCAGCTTGGCAGGTAGCTGATATCTTTGCAATTTGTGATAAACGAAATTACGTAGCCCCCGTAATTACTCAAAATGTTTATAACCTAATCACCCGTGGAATCGAGACCGAACTCCTTCCCTTTTTAACAGCCCACCCAATGGGCCTGACTATCTACAATCCAATTGCAGCAGGACTCCTGGCAGGCAAACATCAGCCGGGAAGCCCGGCTGCAAATACCCGCTTTGCCAATAATCAGATGTACTTTGATCGCTATTGGTTTGATGCCAATTTTAAAGCCATCGAAGAGCTAACGAAAATTGCCATGGCAAATCATATGACCATTCTTGAACTGGCCATGAAATGGTGCGCCGCCCACCCTCAAGTCACCACCATCCTCACTGGAGTTAGTCGACTTTCTCAGCTTGAGCAAAACATCGCTTCCCTCAAAGGCAATCCAATCAATGAAGCAATCTTTGCCCAATGTAACGAAGTCTGGCACACCCTCACAGGAAAAACTTTTCAATATAATCGGTAATCAAAAACTCCCGAAGCAGTTGCTTTGGGAGTTTTTAGTTTACTCTTTTTTATAAAGTTCATTCATTTTTTTTGTTATTTCGTCTACTTGTTTCAAAACTACCACATCGTCTTTGGCTGGCAGTTCATCGGTTTTCAGACTTGAAATAGTTCCTAATTGCTCGGCGTTCATCATTCGAAGCATCAAGTTGCCGGTCTTCTCAGCAGCGAGTCCACCACCGCTACCACCACCAGTCAAGATCACTGTACCGTTTTTCCTTTTTCCATAGACAGGAATCTTCTTATAAATATCTGAATAAAAAGCTTGAAAACGACTTAGTATGGCCAACATCGGCGGTGTCAAATTCATAAAGTAAATCGGCGAGGCGATGATCACATTGTCATAGATTTCAATACATTCATAGATTTCTTGCATTTTATCTTGGATGGAGCACCCTTTGTGAGTGCGACAATATCGGCAGTCTGTGCAGGGGCTGATTTGATCTTGATAAGTGGAGAATATCTTGACTTCTCCTTCCAGATTTGTCACTAATCGATCGATGAGTGCCGAGGTTTCTCCATTTTTTCGGGGAGATCCATTGATAATGAATGTCTTCATGAGTGATACACCTCCCTTGCTTTGATACGATCACAGATTGGATAGGCTACAAACCAGATCAATAAAAACATTACTGGAATGGTTCCTACGCTATTCATGATACGAGTTGGCAAGAGTATTAAGAATCCTTTACCAGTCAATAAATAGAGCCAGTAGGTATTGAGAAGCAAGCTAACCAAAAGCTTTTCAATTAAGGTCACGCAAGCTACCCGCCAAAAGCTTCGCTTTCTTTTGTAAAAAAAGCCACCATATACAAGCCCAGAAATAAAAGCCGATAAGGTAAAGCCTGGAAAAAATGGGCCCGAGGGAAAAAGCATTGAGCCCAGTAAATCACCAATCACTGCTGCAAGTCCTGCATAGATCGGGCCAAATAATATTCCTCCAATGGCGATAGGTAAAAAACCAATTCCAATGCGAACAATCGGCGTGGTGATCGAAAAAAATCGAGTCAAGATCACTTTGGCCCCAATAAGCAAACCTAAATAGACGATTCTTTGTATTTTATTTCTACCCACCATAAATGCCTGCACTTTCTCAACTCGTAGCTGATATTTAAGAATCGCTCGAGCTTATTTTATGGATAAATCCCAATGCTATACTCAACAGGAAAATTGAAACAGCTAAATAAGGAATTTACTTTTTGTAACTGTAGGATAGCCAATAAGCCAATCCTACAAATACAGAGCCACCAACGATATTCCCTAGTGTGACTGGGATGAGATTATTAATCACAAAAGTATCCCATCCTAAGGCAGCGATCTTCTCTGGCGAAGCTCCTAGCTTGATCGCCATGGCAACCCATTCTGGATTGGCTTTCGCCATAATTCCAGCGGAAATATAGTACATATTTGCTACGCTATGCTCAAAGCCAGAAGTGATAAATAGCCAAATCGGGAAGAAAATTGCCAGCAGTTTCCCAGCAATATCTTTGGCCCCAAGGCTCATCCAAATCGCTAAGCATACAAGCCAATTGCATAAGATTCCCATATAAAAAGCATTAGTAAAAGAGAGTCCCGTCTTGTAAGCTGCTGTCTTGATCGTGAAGCCTCCTAGCATGCCAGCGGAAAAATCAAGCTGTCCCGACTGCAAAATAAACCAAGCAAGCAAGAGAGAGCCTACAAAATTCCCAGCATAAACAATCAGCCAATTTCTCAGCATTCCAGCCCAAGAAGTTTTCTTTTCAATGCAAGAAATCACAATCAAGCAATTTCCTGTAAAAAGTTCACCCCCAGCAACTAAAACCAACATCAAACCAGTGGAAAACAAAGCTCCTGCAAGTGCTTTGCCAAGCCCAACCGATTCAATGGTGTGAATCGCAGTGTTGGATCCTTCGGAAGCAAAAGCAATAAAAGCTCCTGCTAACATTCCTAAAATAAATAATCGCAGCACCGACGAGTTTACTTTTTGCACGCCAATCTTGCTATAACTTTCAGTAATTTCTTGAGGAGTTAAAAATCCTTTTTCCACAATTCACCTCCTTCTAGCCTTCTTCTAAAGGTATAATCACAGTCTCAACCGCAATC
>JAGOHU010000018.1 GCA_017995975.1 Negativicutes bacterium | reverse complement strand
GAGATATCTTGGCATACATTCAGTTTCTCTTTTCCAAGTACTGCTGACAAAGGCCAAATACCTCCACCAAGACCTTTACCTAATACTAGAATATCTGGCTCAATGCCATAATGTTGAAAAGCATACATCTGTCCCGTTCTTCCAAACCCTGTGGGCACTTCATCCAAAATCAAAAGCACTCCATAAGTATCACAAATTTTTCTCAATTTTTTAAAATAAGATTGGGGCGGAATCTGTACATCGGTGCTGCGAATCGTTTCAAGTAAAACTGCTCCTACATCGCCTTCACGTTCTAAAATATATTCCAAATAATCGAGGCATTTTAAACCACACACCGAGCAGTCTCCAAACACACACCGATAAGAATTATAAGGCATAATATGTTCAGTACCCGAAAGTAATGGCCCCATGCCTTTTCGAAATACCGCTTCCCCACCAACCGAAATTGCATCAAGTGATGCACCATGAAAAGAATCCCACAGAGAAATCGTTTTATGTTTTCCTGTGTACCTGCGAGCCATCTTTAAAGCCAATCCAATGGAAGTAGTTCCTGCTGTTGTAAAAAGGACTCGATAAGATTCTTTCGAATCCATTAGTCCGACTAATTTTTCTGCTAGCTTTACAGACGTCTCATTGGTATAGCGACGAGGCGAAAAAGTCAATTCATTCATTTGATTTTGTAAGGCTTCAATCACAGCTGGATGAGCATGACCTAGTTGGTGAACACTATTTCCATGAAAGTCCATATAGGACCTTCCATCTAAGTCGTAAATGTAAATTCCTTCAGCTTTTTTGACTCCATTCAAACAAGGAGTCGACATGGACTGATGAAAAAAGATATTCTCATCTTTCTTCAAAAGCTCTTTGGTGACCTTGCTTAAAGGATTTTCTTTTTGCCATTTTTTTCTCGCTTTAGTTGAATTGATATCTCCTTCTGTGCGATCACTCATGCCAATATATTCCTCCTTCAATATTAGGATCCACAATAGATTCCCGATTCAGAGAGCAATTCATGCAAAATATAATACTTTAGATACGCAGCTCCATCATGAAAATATTTCCAATCGGAAGAACCGAAATTCTCACGATAACAATAAGTGTTATTGCCATGATAAGAAATCCAATCAACATAAGTGTGTAATAAGCTTTGTTTCCAAAAATAATTTTTGATCTCACTAACTCGAACCGCTTCATGAAACCATTTTCGTTTTTCATACTGAAAATCTTTTTCAGTAAATCCAAAAAAGCCTTCGCTTATTTTTCTTTGCCATTCTTTACATCTTTCTGATTCAGTACCTCGAAATCGGAATGATTTAGAAAGTTTTTCTGAAAAATCATCCCAGGAAATACTTTCTTTTTCTTGCCATATCTTGCGTTCTGGTTTCTCTAAAAATGTAAGAATTTGTTTATAGACCCCACTGCTGGCTTCTAAAAATAATTCCCAATTTTTCAAGGTGATTTTCTTTTGAAAAAAGCAGTGATAGTAGCTCCATTTTCGATAAGGTTCATCTGGAAATTCGCCTACCTGACCATGTCCTACTTCGGTAAAAAATTCATCCTTTAATGCCAATAAACCGTTGCCATTATTCCTAAATCGTTTAAAATCCCGCGGACTACGTGCAGCATTGATATTTTCATGAATTCCTGTAAATTGTCCTGAAAAATTCTGATGAACCCAAGTATCACTATAAATATGTAATCCAATCCCAAAAAGCTGCAACTGGTAAAGCGAGCTGTTTTTTTGAATATGATCCATCATTTTATTTGCAGTTGGGCTATCTTTGCGGCAAATCATCCTTTCTCGAAATCGCCCCGAATCGGTTTGATTGCCTGGCAAAAAATGGAATGGAACGAGTATCTGCTCCTGTAATCTCCTGCTCCGTAAAAGCTCTAAGGACTGTTGGATTTTCCGCCGATTATTTATCCCATATTCCCATGCCGTTGTAACTTGGTGAAAGGAACCACCATTTTCAAAATCCAGCACATGTCCATAAATCGCATCATCCACATGTTGGCATGAGTAACTGATCTTATAAGCCGGTTCATGCTTCATGCCTGCTAAGCGACATAACACATAGGTGGTATAAAAATGAAAATCTTCCTGCACAAAAAAAGCTCCTTTCACAGCACTTCAAAAAAGTCGTTGGAAATATCCAACGACTTTTAATTATCTCTTCTTTGTCTCTACAAATTCTTCAACTTTTTTCAACAGTCCTAAAATATCTGATTCATAAACTTCTCCTATATTGCCAATGCGAAAAGTTTCTGCTTTTGAAATTTTACCAGGATAAATCACATACCCACCTAACTTCAAAGTGTCATACATTTCTTTGAAGGATATGGCTAGTTTTTCAGGATAACAAAAAGAAGTAATTATAGGAGATTGCAACTTCTCTGGAAGTGATGGTTTAAATCCTAATTTTTCCATTCCTTCTCGTAACAATTTTTGATTTTTGCTATATCGCTCAAATCTTTTTTGGACACCCCCTTCTTCCATAAGTTCAGCGAGAGCTTGTGAAAAAGCACGAACCACATGAGTTGGAGAAGTATAGCGCCACTTGCCATTATTTTTTTCCATTGTTTTCCATTGGTCATATAAATCCAGAGAAAGACTACGAGCATTTCCCTTGATTTTTTCAATTTCTTTTGTCTTTGCAATGATAAAACCAAAACCTGGAACTCCTTGAATACACTTGTTTGCACTACTAATTAAATAATCGATTTTCAAATTATCCATATCCATTGGAATTCCACCAAAGCTACTCATTGCATCCACAATAAATACTTTTTTATACTCTTTAACAATTTTTCCAATTTTTTTGATATCATTCAGCATCCCAGTAGTAGTCTCACTATGTACAACCGCTACATGGGTAATTCCGGGATAGTCAGCAAGATTTTCTTTTAGTTCATCCAAATCAATTCCACAAGTTTCAGAAGTATTTTGTTTTAACACAGGAATTTTCAAAACCTTTGCAATTTCAGCAATTCGATCTCCGTAAGCCCCATTTGATAAAATAAGGAGCTTTCCTTTTTGAGGAACCACACTGCCAATTACGCTCTCTACTGAAAAAGTGCCACTTCCTTGCATTAATACAGCCGTATAATCTTTTGTTTTCTTCGTTGCCAATCCAACCAAATTACTACGAATGGACTGTACCAATTGGTTATAATCATCATCCCAAGTGCACCAATCTCTTAGCATAGAGGCTTTTACTGATTTGCTTGTCGACAATGGTCCAGGAGTTAAAAGTAAATAGGAATTATCGGGAATCAGATTTAGATCAATTTCTTTCTTTTTCATTTCAATCATCCTTTTACTAATTTTTGATTAATCTTACTGATCAATTGAGGTAGGCCTTTTATATCATGAAGAACATAGTCTGCTCCAGCTCTTCGAAAAATCTGCTTTGCCTCCTTATGGTGTTGTCGACGCTGTTCGGTAGTCAAAGCCTCATACTCTTCTTCGTTTAATCCTAAGACACTACTCCCCTTAATCACGCCAACACTCCAAACTCCCGCATTGACTCCCTCAAGGATATCGCTGACTGTATCACCAACTTTAATAACCGACTGAGGTGGAAAAACATTGAGCCTTTTCATATTTTCAAAAATCATAAAAGGAGCTGGCCGCCCAGAACCAGTATCATCGGCTGTAATAATCAATTCAGGAGCATACCCATTTCCTTTTGCTCCTGCTGCTACCACTGTCATCATTTCCTTGGTATAACCTGTAGTTGAACCAATTCGAATTTCTTTTTCCTCTAAGTACTTACAAACATCTAATACTCCATCGATAACCTTTGTATAATTTTTAAGCGAACTCATTAACGAGGGCTCAAAATCTGCATATAAAGATTCAACATCTTCTTCCGAAGCTTCTTTGAGAAATTTATTCTCCCATAATTCAGCAACTCGAGGCATTTTCAAAATTTCTCGAATATGATCTTTTTTCAGCATCCCCATTGGACCTCTAGCCTCTTCTAAGGTGATAGAAAGGCCACGTTTTTCGAATATCTCAATAAAAACATGAAGAGGAGCAAAGCACCCAAAATCGATAGTTGTACCAGCCCAATCAAAGATAACTGCTTTAATTTTTTTATTCATCTAACCTTTTACCTACTTTCTGATTTTTCTGAATCCAATAATTTAACCCTTCATAAAGACCACGTACAAGAATATTCGTCCCAATAATTAATACGGACAAAGCCGCTGCTGAGGCAATATCGCCTGCATCTTCCATATTGACAATCGCAATAGCCGCCAGCTTAAATTCTGCTGCATAGAGAAAAACCACTGCTGAGATGGTAACCATCGAATTGACAAAAAAATAGAAGAAGATTTCCAAAAGAGCTGGTACACTCATTGGCAAAGTTACCTTTTGGAAAAATTGTAGAAAAGGAATTCGCATTGACTCTGAGACCAATTCAAACTCTTTATCTAATTTTCTAAGTGATGTTGTTGCTGTAATAAAAGGTACCGAATAGAAGTGTATAATATTAGCAATCACTAATATCCAAATACTTCCATATAAGAAATTGAACGGATTATTCGGATTGATGAAGTAAAACACATAAGAAATACCAATCACAAGCCCTGGTAAAGCAAGGGGTAAAATTGATAAAAAGTAAACACCCTGACGTACTTTGGGTAGTTTTCGCATTTTTTCAATCACATAAGCAATCAAAAAAACGACGATTGTTCCTATACAAGCAGTAATAGTTGCCACAAGTAAACTATTGTAGTAAGAAGAAATCCCTCCTGTAGAAGGGCTGTCAAAAAAGAAATACTTCAAAGTAAAAGTCAAATCATAGGGCCAAATATTTGCAGTAGCAGCAAATAAAACTGTGCCCAAAAGACCATAGATCACAAAACAAATGACATAACAGTAGATATTAAAAAGAATATCTCTTACAGGATTGAATTTTATTTTCAAGGCCACTGTTTTAGCATTGATTGTTTCTCTATGTTTACTTTTTAAAAGTCGATCTACTACAAAGGACAAAACTGCTGGAATCATGAGTAAGATTCCTACTACCGAACCCATCGAAAAATTCTGTTGCCCTACCACTTGTTTGTATATATCTGTGGCCAAGACATTATAATTTCCACCTACAACTTTCGGTGCCCCAAAATCAGTAAAGCTCATTGTAAAAGCAACAAAAGAAGCCGAAATCAATCCATATTTTACACCGGGCAAGGTAATTGTCATAAACTTTTTGATGCTACTTGTTCCCATGACATCGGCCACTTCATAGAGCCGTTGATCTCCGTAGGTTAAAGCAATAAGTAGAATCATGAAAGCTTGAGGAAAAGCATAGATAACTTCCGAAACGATAATTCCAAATTGACCATAAAGTGCTACTTTGACCCCAAGCATAGTCAGTAATCCTTTATTACCAAATAAATAAATTAAGCTAATCCCCAACATCATTGTAGGAGCAAAAAGTGGAAGCATCCCTGAAAATTTTAGGAATTGCTTGCCATAAATATAAGTTCGAGTCAAACCATAGGCATAGCCAAAGGCCAAAATCACTGTAATCACTGTGGTGACAGTTGAAACATAAAGTGTGTTCGATAATGAAGTCATCAAATTGGGTGTAGTAAAATAATCTATGAAATTCTTAAATCCAACAAATTCATCTTTCGAATTATGAAATGCTTCAATAAAAAGAGAACCTAACGGCAAGATCACAAAAAGAATCAAAAAAACTGCACTAGACCAAAGTATTAGACTTTGAAACGGAGTATCTGCTCTGACCTTTTTCATGGATCAGCTCACCACTTGAAGATGAATTTTATTTTCTTCTGGAATTTGAAAATAAATATCTCGACCGCTCTCAATTTTAAATTGTTTGCGAACATCAGCTTTTAAATCAATCAAAAATTCGCCAAAGGAAGAATCTACTGTGATTCGGTAAGTAGAGCCTAAATAGTCCATCGTCCGGACAGTTCCTTGAATGGCTTCATGATTTTTATGGGTTAACCAAATATTCTCTGGGCGAACACAATACCCACCATCCATAAAATTGGCAGTTCCAATAAAATCAGCAACAAAGCTAGTTCGCGGCTTTTCATAGACTTCTTCTGGAGTACCAATTTGTTCTACTAGCGAATTATTCATCACCACTATTTTATCCGCCATAGTCAAAGCTTCTTCCCGATCATGAGTAACCATAATTGTGGTAATACCCAAATTCTTTTGTAGGCTTTTCATTTCTGATCGGAGCTTTTCACGAACTTTAGCATCTAAAGCCGAAAGAGGCTCATCTAAAAGCAAGAATTCTGGTTCGAGCACAATCGCTCGTGCCAAAGCCACCCTTTGTTGCTGTCCACCAGAGATTTCTTGAGGAAATTTGTTTTCTAAAGCCGATAAATTGACTACATCTAATACGGCTTTAACTTTTTTATCAATCTCAGTTTTACTCAATTTCATATTACCTAGCCCATAAGCAACATTTTGTTTTACTGTCATATTGGGAAACAGAGCATAAGATTGAAATACAATTCCAAAATTCCGCTTCGCTGGAGCTAGGGTTGTAATTTCACGCCCATTTAAAAACAAATTGCCTGTTTCAATGTCTTCTAGTCCAGCGAGAACTCGAAGCAAAGTGCTTTTTCCACATCCAGAAGGACCTAAAATACAAACAAATTCACCTTTCTCTATTTTTAAATTAATATTCTTCAAGGCAATTTGATTGCCATACTTTTTAGTAAGTCCTTGAATTTCAAGATAAGACATTCTGCTTCTTCCTCTCTGCTCGTAGGTTTGTTTTATTTTTTAGGCTCGGTTTTACCATCATAACGTTTTTGCCATTCTTTCAAGATCGTATCTCTATTTTTGGCAGCCCAGACTAAATCATTTTTCTTGATCAATTGCTCTACCGGGTTTTTGCTATATCCTTCTGGAATATTCGTCGACATCTTAACGGATAAAATTGCATAATCATCCTTGAGAATATTCATTGCTTCATCCGAAATCGCCCAATCCAAAAACTCTTTTGCTTCTGCTTTAATTGCATCCTTTTGTACCAAACCGTTGGCCTCTACATCCCATCCCGAACCTTCTACTGGGAAAATAATATCCACTGGCATTCCTTTTTTCTTTTGACTAACCCCAGCATAGCCAAAAGAAATTCCTACTGGAAATTCGCCTGCTGCTGCTTTTTTTGCTGGTGCTGATCCCGAATGGGTATAAAGTGCGATATTATTGTGAAGTTTATCTAAATATTCATAGGCTTTTTCTTCACCCATTAGCTGAATCAAACCTGAAACTGCCAAAAATCCGGTTCCCGATGAATTCGGATTGCTCATCACAATTTTTCCTTTAAATTCAGGTTTGATCAAGTCTTGATAAGATTTGATTTCTGGTAGCCATTGAGATTTCATTTCTTTCGTGTTTACAACGATTGCGGCTTCCCAAGCATCAAGACCAACCCAATGAGGTGGATTTGCTTTTCCATCTTTAAACATGGCCTCCACTCGCTCTACACCTTTAGGCGCATACCCAGCAAGGAGACCTTTTTCATCTAATACCAATAAACTTGATGCAGCCAGACCCCAGACTAGATCAGCGGATGTATTTTTGCCTTCTGCCAATAATTTAGTTGTAATAATCCCGGTTGAATCCCGAACAATATTTACTTTCACATCAGGACTTTTTTTCTTATAGGCGGCTAATAATTTATCAACCTGTTCATTTTCTAAAGCTGTGTAAACTGTTATCTCTTTTGCTTTCCCCTTATCGCTGTTCTGCCCCGAACTGCACCCAGCCATCAAAAAAACTGAAAAACTAACCAGTAACACCCAAGTAATAAACTTTTTCAAAATCATCGCTCTCCTTTTACTTTCATAAGTTACATTCTTATTGTAGAAGAGATATTGATTATTTTTATGATGATTCTGTAAACTTCTAGTTAAAACTAGCCCATAATAAAAAACTCCGAAGCGCAAGTCCAGAGCCATTTGATTAATTAAATTGTAAATTTTATTTTAATTCTTAACTGAAAACTCTTCATTTTTCGTGAAATATAAAAACAACCATGGTGGATGGACTGCAAGCAGAAGCTTCTGATAAAGTAAATATAGAAATCGAAGCACTTTTAGAGAAAAAATAATTTTAGGTATAAAAATAGCCACAAGGGTTCAAACTCTTGTGGCTAAAATTTTAATACACTACCATGATTTCAAGTATTTTTCTGATCATCTTCTTACCGCCCATTGCAAATCTTTTTGATTATTCTCTTTAGTTCTAAAATATTTCATTTTTATCTTTTAGGAGGAATCCAACCACTCTGGTCGCCAAAATAAGTAATTGCACCTGTAGGACACAATTCACCACACCCGTAGCAACCATCACAATAATTAAGGGGTTTAATAACCAACGCTAAAGGAATCGCAGTTTTATCATAGACTTCATTTAAGCATTTATTGATGCAAGCTCCACATTGAATACATTTGTGCTCATCAATAATTGGAAACCAATTTTTAGCCATTTGCTTCAGCTTCTTTAGAATGATTTTATCTTACAATTTCTCCTTTTAGGATTCTCTCTTGTAAATCTAAAATGTTAGCTTCAATGGTTTTGATTGTTTTTAAAAAGGATTCTCTAGGTTTACCACTAGGGTCTTCAAGTCCCCAATCTTCTCTATGCTGAGCTGGTAAATACGGACAATTCACATTACACCCCATTGTGATGACTATATCAATTTCTGGAAGTCCATCAATCAATTTCGATTGTTGAGTTGCTTCCATATCAAGATCATAAAGTTCTTTCATGAGGGCTACTGCGTCTTGATTAATTTGGTCTTTCTTTTCAGTTCCGGCAGAGTAAGAGTGAAAAGTATCATGGGCTAATAATTTCCCAAGAGCTTCAGCTATTTGAGAACGACATGAGTTATGAACACAAATAAATGCTACCGTTGGTTTTTTCATCAAAAAAATCTCCTTCTATTGTTCTAATTTTTTCTTAGCCCAAAGAGCTACGTGGACAAGCCCTAACATAACTGGAACTTCAATAAGTGGCCCAATTACACCCGTAAATGCCTGCGCGGAATGGATTCCAAAAAGAGAGATAGCAACAGCAATTGCGAGCTCAAAATTATTACTACCAGCTGTAAAGGCTAAGGAAACTGAAATATCATAAGGGATTTTTTTATGAAGTGCCCAACCAAATGATATAAAAAACATTAAAGTGAAATAAATCAACAATGGAATGCTTACTTTGATAACTAATAACGGAGATGCTAAAATTGCTTTCCCTTGTAAAGTGAACATTAAAACAATGGTCAATAAAAGAAAAATAAGTGTAACTGGACTAATTGCTTTCAAAAAAACAGTGTCATACCATTCCGAGCCTTTGCGAGGCCGTAAAAATTTCCGCAATCCGTAACCAATTGCAAAAGGAGTTCCTAAATAAATTGCAACACTTTTGGCTACTTCAAAAAAAGAGACATAATGGCTTCCTAAATCAATTCCAATCCAGTAAGGAAGAATCGTTAAAAACAAATAAGTCAATGGTGCATAAGCAACTAACTGAAAAATTGAATTGATACCAATCAGTGCGGCAGTGTATTCCATGCTGCCTTCTGCTAAATCATTCCAAACAATCACCATTGCGATACAACGAGCAAGACCTATTAAAATTAAACCGCTAAACAAATCTGGTGAATCAGATAAAAAAATCCAACCAAGAAGGAACATCAAGATTGGCCCTATAATCCAATTTTGTAATAAAGATAGCCTCATCACTCGGCGATCTTTAAAAACTCTATCGATTTCCTCATACCGGACTTTGGCCAGTGGAGGAATCATCATCATAATTAGACCAATTGCAATTGGGATTGAAGTTGAGCCGATCGTGAAAGTAGCTAAAAAAGAAGATAAGGAGTCGCTGTAATTTCCCAAAGCAACTCCTAGTGCCATAGCAATTAAAATCCAAACAGTTAAATAACGATCTAAAAAATTCACTTACTATCTCCAGTCATTGAAATCTGAGCAATTTGCTCCTTCGATTCGCTCTCAAACCAGGGAAGAAGAACAAATTTACCTTCACTAATCTCATTTACTTTTTTGATCCACTGGATTTCCTCTTGAGCTCTTGCAAGTAGCATTGAACTGGTTGTCTTTGTCGTTGATAATGACTGATTTACAATCCACCAATGACTTGGAATGCCGGCCCGTTTTAAATCGTTTTGAAGTCTTTCGGCCTCAAATACCGGAGTCGCTTCTGGTAAAGTTACAATGATCACTTCTGTCTGCTCTTCATCTCTCAGCCTAGGTAGAAGATTTCTGACCGATGCTGGGATTTCTCCTTTTGTTCGTTCTACTTCTCGATGATAGTTTTGCGTAGAATCTAGTAATAATAATGTGTGCCCTGTAGGGGCTGTATCAATAATAACCACTTGATCTTCTGCTTTTTCTACAATTTCAGCAAAGGCTCGAAAGACTGCAATTTCCTGGGTACAAGGCGAACGAAGGTCTTCCTCAATATAAGCAAGATCAGCCTCGTTCATAGTTTGACGAGCTGTATCCAAGACCTCTTTTTGATATTTCGCCAGTTCTTTCTTTTCATCAATTCGACTCATCTCAATATTGGGCATCTTATCAATAATATACGACAAGTGAGCTGCTGGATCCGTTGTTGTAAGATGAACTTTTTTTCCTTTTTTAGCCAACCCAAGAGCCAATGAAGCAGCCAGAGTTGTTTTTCCAACTCCTCCTTTACCCATTGTAAAAATAACTCTTTTATTGGTTTTATCCAATTCATCTAATAGATAAGAAAAACTTTCCCCTGCCAGTTGATTGGTAGTTTGTGAAATAGTGAGCTCAAAGTCTTCTTTAAAGAACGACCTTAACTTCTCAAATCCCAATACATTATAGCTTCGAAGAGGAATTGTATATGTTGGTAAGGTTGCCAATTGAGATGGCATGGTTTCTAATGCATTTTCTTGTTTCTCTTTTATGCGATTTGAAGCTGAATCCGTTCCTTCCATCAATACCCCATTGATAATCAATTTTTGGTTATCAATTCCCATGTCTTTCAGTTCCTGACTCGACCGATTCGCTTCAAGCAAAGGAGTCACTTCAGGTCGGGCAACTAAAACCAAGGTCGTTTTTTCCGAATCCTTCAAATTATCCATTGCGTCTTTATAAATTTCTTTTTTTGCTTCCAACCCCGAAAGCTGCCCCAAACAAGAAGCACCGTGAGTGCTTTCATTAATAAATCCACTCCAAGCCGAAGGAAGCTCCAGCATACGAAGAGTATGTCCTGTAGGAGCCGTATCAAAAATGACAAAATCAAACTTTTCTTTCATCGTCTCATCTGTTATAAAGTTTGAAAATTGATCAAAAGCCGCAATTTCAACAGTACAAGAGCCAGATAATTGCTCTTCCATATTCACAATCACACTCTCAGGTAATTTGCCTCGATAAGGCCCAACAACAGCCTCTCGATATTCTCTTGCTGCTTCTTCAGGATTCAAATTCGCAACCGTTAAACCAGGCACTTCACAAATAGGAGTTCCTTTTCCATCTAGTTCACGCGAAAAAACATCCTGAAGATTTGAAGCTGGATCCGTGCTGATAAGAAATACTTTTTTTCCTGCATCTGCTAAATTTACCGCAACTGCACAAGCGGTAGAAGTTTTACCCACTCCGCCTTTTCCTGTAAAAAATATGTATTGGGTATTTGTAATTTCTTGTAAATCAAAAGGTTTAAACATGATTCATAGCCCCTTTTCTCATCGCCTTTTTACTCATTTATCCATGCAAGAAATTCTTCCTTAGTAGGATAAGAGTTTTTCTTTACAACATTTCCGGCTACTAAAACCAATGGTAGAATTTCTACTCCTTCAAGCTGTAATAAATCATTTACAACTTTATTCTCCACAAATTTTTGAGGATTATTAGCTAAACCATAACGAACAATATCTACCCCTTTGTCTTTGAGAGTCTGGATTAATGTAGCAGTACTTAAAAGTTCTTGATCAATACTTGGTCCACAAATTCCCGTTTCGCAGCACATCGCTGGATCGAAGATTTCAATTTTTTTCATTAGTATTCATCCCTTCTATTCTTTATCATTTTTACAAATACATTGTTCTTTTGTTTGTGTAATCCTAGTAAAAAATGTGATACTCGCGTTAACCTTCTCACTATTCAAACTATAAAATACCCAGGTACTTTCTTTTCGCGCCTTCACCAAACTAGAATCTACTAAAATCTTCATATGATAACTGAGAGTAGGTTGAGTAATTTGAAAAGTTTCTAAAATATCGCAAGCACAAAGCTCACCACAAGAAAGAATATCTAGAATTTGAAGACGTGTCGGATCAGAAAGTGCCTTAAAAGTGAACGCATACTCCACGTAAGCTGGTTTTTTCATAGTTCCCTCCCTCACATAGATGATCGTCTATGTAATTAATAGTAAACCAAACATAGACGAACGTCAATGTTTGGCCTAAAAAAACTTAATTTAAGCTCCTTAACTGAAAACTTTTTAATTTTTCATTTCTAAAAAGCTACGACAATAGGAAATATCGAGATCAAGCACAAGAGCAACTCTCAAATTTCAATTCTTACAAACGCTCTTGGCAGCGACTTGAAAAACTCAGAAAAATTGCTGACAAACTCTTAACCTATAGTGAATGGTCTTTTCAAGGATCAGGGTCTCTTATTGCTATAGGGACTGATTTAGTTCTTTCTCACTCCTTAATTATGGGCTTGATCTTAGGTAGCGGTGCTTTTATTATTATTTATTGTTTCTATCAATTTTTCTTATTGAAAATAAAATCTACTATAAAAGATGATTTTTGTGACAATGATCAATTACCAAATCCTGAGAGTTTTTGGAAGCCTTTCAAATCAAAAGATGCTGCCCTTTTACTTATGAAAAATGTCGTGTTTAGCTTGAAGCATATTGATTATGACAACAGTAACGAATATCAGTTAACCCTGCACTCGTCTCTTTATTTTACAAATTATACAGTCATTTGTTCCGTTACCGATGCAACAGATAAACAGTTGATTCATTCACTAAATGAGTGTGTCATCAGCGAAGAAATTCGAATAAAGCCATGTTTTACTTTTTATTTAGATGATCCAGTTTCTTTCCCTCTAAACATCAAAATAACAATTTCACCTATCGGGCTTCAATACGGTTTTAAACAATCTATTATAATTGAAGATAAGATTACAGAAGAAAATATTCATAACATTGCAAATGGTAATTCCTCCTACTTTACTGACTCAAAAATCCAACTTTTAATGTCTTAGCAAGCCACCTTCACAGGTGGCTTTTTCATTTATTCTCAGTCTCAGTCACCTGCAGTGGAAAATGACTAGCTGCAATCCTTCTTCCGATTCTTGATTTACTGGTTCCTGGTAATGATCTCCGTAGCCAATCACCACAACACCCATCACACCTTTGAATTTTATTATTGTAAATTGTGAAATCAAATATATAATTTCAGCCGTACGAAAATGACTGCCATAAAAGGCTTTTAAAACAAATACTATCAACAAAAAAATTAAGTATTAAATGACCAAAACAAGCTTATTTTGTTTTGATTAAAGAGACAATCACAAAAGATTCGTTTTATTGTTCTTGATTTTTATAATTTACAATAAATCGTCCACTTCTTTTTTTACTATCCTCCAACCTCGCCCGACCTTCACTCCTTTGATCTTCCCACTACTCACCAATTGATAGGCCAATCCCCTTCCTATCCCTAACATCTCGCAAAGCTCTTCTATGGTCACTACATCTGGATACTGATCAAACATAATCATTTCCCCCTTTATAAGCTTTTTTATTATTATGTTGATCATCTAAAAAACAAATAAACTAAATGATTATAAATCCAATTTAATTGCTAGTTTGATCTTCCCGAGTCTTAAGCACGAACAAACCATCCCATGTAAGACTCCGTGATTTCAATCATATATTATAAGTATGAATAGCCTTTAAAGTGCATTGAAATCGCTTTCAAAGTCGGATGATAGAAAGCATTCGGCTTTTTTATGCCCAAAATCCTAGAGTCAGTCGTTTTTTCGGCTGGCTCTATTTTTATAGATTAAATAATTAAAATGGAAGGGATGATTTGAAATGAAACAAGGAAAAACAATGATCCAGTTGGCTCAGGAGTTAGAGCGACAACGTTCCACTCGTAAAGATTATGTGGCAGATACTAGAAATCTGACTATAAGTACAGATCGAGGAATGAGCTTTCTCACTCTCTCATTGGAGGGAAACTCAGAAGTATTCATGGTTAATGATCTGGCTCATCGGCAGATTGCTGATCGCCTACAAATCCCGGTGAAATACTACAATAAAATGAGATACGAATATCCCTGCCTGCTAGACAAGAATATAAATAGCTGGTTCCATCAAAGCCCAGAGCGGCCAATGCTTCGGACTTTGGATGGGAATGCCAGAGCTTTCCTCAGTGACCGCTACAGAAGGTTGGATAATCTGGAACTGGCAGATACGATTTTCCCACTGCTCCAAGAGATGAATGGAGTTGAAGTCATTTCCAGTGAGATTACCGAGACCCATATGTACCTAAAGGTTATCAATCGAAAAATGAAAGCCGAAGTGAGTCCTGGGGATGTGGTTCAAGCAGGGATTGTGATTTCGAATTCCGAGGTGGGCTTGGGGAGTTTAAAGGTCGAGCCACTTCTTTACCGATTGGTTTGCAAAAATGGCTTGATCGTAAAAGACTATGCCCAGAAGCGTTACCATGTGGGAAAACAGATCGAAAGTGGTGATAGTGCCTATGAGATATTCTCTGACGAAACTCTAGAGCAAGATGACAAAGCCTTCTTCATGAAAGTACAGGATACGGTTCGCACTGCGATTGATGAAGTGAAATTCAATCTCTCCATTGATAAGCTCCGAGCTACCATGAGCGAATCGACTGGAGACGATCCAATCAAAGCGGTTGAGCTTCTGGTGGATCGACACTCGCTTGGTCAAAACGAACGTGGTAGTGTCCTTCGCCACTTTATCATGAATGGTGAGAATACAACTTTTGGTCTGATCCATGCAGTCACTCGAACTTCTCAAGATATGGAAGATTATAGTAAGGCGACCGAATTAGAGCGATTAGGAGGTGAGCTCCTTGCAAATTCTAACACTGCTAAAAATAGCCTGTTTAGTCCACTCCCTATTTTCAACCGACAACGACCATTGGAACTCGTAAGTAATCAATAAGGAGGATTTACTATGCCAGCCAAGTATTTTATCTGCCCCAACGGAAAGTCTGTTCCAATTAAAAGTTGCCTGAATTCTTGTCACTTGAATGAACGTTGTATGTTTGTTCCAACCTTGCGAGCTGTGGCAAAATCATTGGAGCGAGGGTTGACCCAATCCACCGTGACCGTACTCATTGCCGGAACGAGAGAAACTTTTTTGAAGAAAACTGTCGATTATGCAGTCAACCCTCAAGATGTGCTTTATGCTCTGCACGGTTCCGCAGCCCACACAATCAATGAAAATCATACTGAAGGAAATATGCTCTCTGAGATTCGCTTAAAAGATGATATTACCTCTGGTAAGTTCGATCTGTATGGAGAAATCTTGGATAAAACAACTGGAGTACTTGGAGACATCAAAGTCACCAGTAGCTACAAGATTATGAAAGCTCTGGGGATGTACAAAGTCGATGTCCCTACAAATGAAATATACAAAAGTGGCCTCAAGAAAGGCCAAATCAAATATCGAAAGGAATGGCGTCATGACGGAATTAAAGGAATTATGGACTGGGCTATTCAACTCAACTACTATCGAATTCTACTTCAAAAACAAGGACTCGAAGTCACCCGAATCGTCGTCCAAGCCATGTGTAGAGATAACAGTCTTCGTATTGCCAAAGAAAGAGGAGTCGAAAAGCCCATCTACTTAATCCCAATTAACTTTATTAGCGATCGTTGGATCACCCGCTACATGGAGCATAAAGCTGATGCACTAAGTAAAGCCTTTCAGACTGGAATCCTACCACCACCCTGCAAACCAAAAGAACGATGGCATGATCGAAAATGTCTAAGTTACTG